>NZ_NKIG01000062.1:0-6542 GCF_002255865.1 Pseudomonas sp. PGPPP1
TTTGTAGTCAGTCTCATGGACAATTACCAAGGTGTTTCAGAATGTGGGCAAGTATGCGATTCCCGAGTATTTAAGTCAACTATAAGACCTAGTACTTTAGTCAGGATTACCCGTAAAAAGGGCGCGCGAATCATAGCAGGATGGGGTGGAATCGAACAGCGGGAAGGCTGCTGGATTGGGATGGCAAGACCAATGGAGGTAAAATGTGGGAGCTGGCTTGCCTGCGATAGCGGTGTGCCAACTGCCTCCTGGGTCACTGACCCACCGCAATCGCAGCGATGCGGCGACCCGACAAGCCAGCTCCCACAGGGCTATGTATCAGCCCTTGGAACTAGCCTGCCTTGGTGGCAGCCTCGTCCTTGATCTCGGCGAAGTCTTCCTCGCGCAATTCAGGCAGGTCCTTGGCGCAGTAAGGGCTGCCCAGATCCTTCAGCGCACCGCACATCCCTTCCAGCTTGCCATCCACTGCTTGCAAATGGTCGAGCAATTGGCCAATGGCCCGCGCCACTGGGTCAGGCATGTCCTCGCTGACGCCGTAGGCATCAAAGCCAATCTTCTCAGCCATAGCCTTGCGCTTGGCTTCCTGCTCGTCGCCGGCTTCCGGCTTGACGATGATCCGGCCAGGGATACCGACAACGGTTGCGCCAGGCGGCACAGCCTTGGTCACGACGGCATTGGACCCCACCTTGGCACCCGCACCGACGGTAAACGGGCCAAGCACCTTGGCACCCGCCCCCACCACCACGCCATCGCCCAGCGTCGGGTGACGCTTGCCTTTGTTCCAACTGGTGCCACCTAGGGTCACGCCTTGGTACAGAGTCACGTCATCGCCGATTTCAGCGGTCTCACCGATAACGATGCCCATGCCATGGTCGATAAAGAAACGGCGCCCCACTTTGGCACCGGGATGAATCTCGATCCCGGTCAGCCAGCGACCAAAGTTCGACACCAACCGAGCCAGCCATTTCCAACCCATGCCCCACAAGGCACCGGACAAGCGGTGAATCCAAATCGCGTGCATCCCCGGATAACAAGTCAGCACTTCAAACGCGTTGCGCGCCGCCGGATCACGGTGGAAAACACTCTGGATATCTTCTCGCAAACGCTCGAACATTTTTAATCCTTCCGCTTAAGAAGCTCGCCACGGGCCGCTTTTTGGGTTTCCGTGAGGATGCCACGCAATATATTCATTTCTGCCCGGCTGACCGAGCTACGTCCGTACAAGCGACGCAGGCGCGCCATCAAGTGCCGCGGTTTTTCAGGATCGAGAAATTCGATGGCCACCAGGGTTTGCTCCAGGTGCTCATAGAATCGCTCCAGCTCGTCCATGGTGGCCAGCTCGCCACTTTTGGTCGACGCAACCTCCTCTTTTTCCACTTTGCTTGGCTGACCAGCCGCCGCCAACCAGGCCATGCGCACTTCGTAGGTCAACACCTGCACCGCCGCCCCGAGGTTCAGCGAGCTGAACTCGGGGTCTGATGGGATGTGCACGTGATAATGACATCGCTGCAGCTCGTCATTGGTGAGGCCTGAGTCCTCACGACCGAACACCAAGGCGATCTCAGCACCGCCAGCGGCCTCCTCTACCACCTTGGTACCGCATTCGCGCGGATCCAACAGTGGCCACGGGATTCGACGGTCGCGAGCGCTGGTGCCAAGCACTAGATTGCAGCCGACCAAGGCGTCTTCAAGGGTGGCGACGACTTGGGCTTTTTCAAGGATGTCATTGGCGCCGGACGCGCGGGCATCAGCCTCGTGGTGCGGGAACACACGCGGCTCGACCAGGACCAGGCGCGTCAGCCCCATGTTTTTCATGGCTCGCGCCACCCCACCGATATTGCCGGGATGACTGGTATTGACCAAGACGACACGAATGTTTTGCAGCAAGGGAGGCGCTCTCGGACACGGGAAAGGGGAGCAAATCTTACAGAACAGCCTAAGGTTATGCCATGAAAGCTAACGTCGTCCTTCACCTGAAGAAAGTTTCTGCTAGAATGCTCGGCTTTCTTTAACAACCTTAGGTGACACATCCATGCAGCCCATGCTGAATATCGCGCTGCGCGCCGCCCGCAGCGCCAGTGAATTGATCTTCCGCTCCATCGAGCGCCTGGATACCATCAAGGTCGACGAAAAAGACGCCAAGGATTACGTATCCGAGGTGGATCGCGCCGCCGAACAGAAAATCATCGACGCCCTGCGCAAGGCCTACCCTACCCACGGCATCCTCGGTGAAGAAACCGGCCTGCACAAAGGTAGCGGCGAAGGCGAAGACTACCTGTGGATCATCGACCCACTGGACGGCACCACCAACTTCCTGCGCGGTATTCCGCACTTTGCCGTGAGCATCGCGTGCAAATACCGTGGCCGCCTGGAACACGCCGTCGTTCTGGACCCGGTTCGCCAGGAAGAATTTACCGCCAGCCGTGGCCGTGGCGCCCAACTGAACGGTCGTCGCCTGCGTGTCAGCGGCCGCACCAGCCTGGACGGCGCATTGCTGGGTACCGGCTTCCCGTTCCGTGACGACCAGATGGACAACCTGGAAAACTACCTGGGCATGTTCCGCGCCCTGGTTGGCCAGACCGCTGGCATTCGTCGCGCTGGCGCAGCAAGCCTGGACCTGGCGTATGTTGCCGCCGGTCGTTTTGATGCGTTCTGGGAGTCGGGCCTGTCCGAATGGGACATGGCTGCAGGCGCACTGTTGATCCAGGAAGCTGGCGGCTTGGTGAGCGACTTCACCGGCGGTCACGACTTCCTCGAGAAAGGCCACGTGGTTGCTGGTAACACCAAATGCTTCAAGGCAGTACTGACGGCGATCCAGCCGCACCTGCCGGCTTCGCTGAAACGCTAAGCGAGCGAGCCAAAAAGCACCCTTCGGGGTGCTTTTTTTTTGCCTGGCGTTTGGTCGTGCCACAACTGGCGGCAACAACACACAAACAAATGTGGGAGCGGGCTTGCTCGCGAATGCGGAGTGACAGTCAAAGCTACTATGACTGATCTACCGCATTCGCGAGCAAGCCTGCTCCCACATTTTGATCTACGCCAGGCCTGGGATTACTGCTGGTTTTGACCCAGGATCAGACGACCTTCTTTGTCGACTGGGATCTGGCCACCTGGATCACGATCCATACGTACGGTGCCTTCCTTGCCATCCAGGTTGTAACGCACGTCATAACCAACGACTTTGTCGCTGATGTCGTTAACGGTGTTGCAGCGGGTTTGTGTGGTGGTATAGGTGTCGCGGTTCTGCATACCTTCCTGAACCTTGTTACCCGCATATCCGCCACCGACCGCGCCAGCTACGGTAGCCAGCTTCTTGCCATTACCGCCACCGACCTGGTTGCCCAACAAGCCACCGGCCAGCGCACCGACCACGGTGCCGACGATCTGATGCTGATCCTGCACCGGCTTCTGCCGCGTCACGGCGACGTCCTTGCAGACCTCGCGAGGGGTTTTGATTTGGGATTTAACCGGCTGCACCGCCAGCACTTGCGCATACTCAGGGCCGCTTTTAACCAGGCTGTAGGTGGCAACAGCGCCCCCGGCAGTCACACCGACAGCACCCAATACCGCACCAACCAGCAACGACTTGTTCACGTGAACCTCCTGACCATCACAAGCGGACCGAAACGTCCGCGCTATACCCAGCCTTGGAGCAAAAAAAAAGGCACGAGTTCAATACTCGTGCCTTTCTTGTAACAGCGGATCAACAATCGCCCATCAAGGGCGGTCGTCGACCTCCTTGCCAGTGCTGGCTGGAGGGATCAGGTCTTCGCTGTTGAGGTTCAGCCAGATCAGCACCACGTTGGCGATGTAGATCGACGAGTAGGTACCCGCCAGAACGCCGATGAACAGCGCCAGGGAGAAGCCCCACAGGTTGTCGCCACCGAAGATCATCAGTGCAGCAATCGCCAGCAAGGTGGAGATCGATGTTGCCATGGTCCGCAGCAGGGTCTGGGTGGTGGAGACGTTGATGTTCTCGATCAACGAAGCCTTGCGCAGCACACGGAAGTTCTCACGAACTCGGTCGAATACCACGATGGTGTCGTTGAGGGAGTAACCAATGATCGCAAGTACAGCCGCCAGTACGGTCAGATCGAAGGTGATCTGGAAGTACGCCAGAATACCCACGGTCACGATCACGTCGTGAATCAGCGACACAATGGCGCCGACACCGAACTTCCACTGAAAGCGGAAAGCCAGGTAGATCATGATGCCGACCAGCGCCATCAGCATGCCGAGGCCGCCTTGGTCGCGCAGCTCTTCACCCACTTGCGGGCCTACGAACTCAACGCGCTTGACCGACGCCGGGTTATCACCGCCGACCTTCTGCAAGGCCTCGGCTACCTGGTGACCCAGCTGCGGGTCTTCGCCAGGCATACGCACCAGCAGGTCAGTGGTCGCGCCGAAGCTCTGCACGATGGCTTCGTGATAGCCCGCCTTGACCAGCTCGTTGCGCACCAGGGTAACGTCGGCTGGCTTCTCGTAGGTCAGCTCGATGAGCGTACCGCCGGTGAAGTCCAGGCCGTAGTTCAGGCCCTTATGGAACCAGCTGAACAACGCCAGTACGGTAAGGAGCACGGTGACGCCGAACGCAACGTTGCGAACGCCCATGAAGTTGATTGTACGTAACATGGCAGCCCCTTAAATCCACAACTTCTTGAAGTCACGCCCGCCAAAGATCAGGTTGACCATTGCGCGGGTCACCATGATGGCCGTGAACATCGAGGTAAAGATACCGAGGGACATGGTCACCGCAAAACCTTTGACCGGGCCGGTGCCCATGGCAAAGAGAATCCCGCCGACCAACAAGGTAGTCAGGTTGGAGTCAAGAATCGCAGTAAATGCCCGGCCGAAGCCTTCGTTGATTGCACGCTGCACGGTCATGCCCGCCGCGATCTCTTCACGAATCCGCGAGAAGATCAGTACGTTGGCGTCTACCGCCATACCCATGGTGAGTACGATACCGGCAATACCTGGCAGTGTCAGTGTAGCGCCCAGCAGCGACATCAAGGCCAACAGCATCACCATGTTGCCCGCCAGGGCGACGGTGGCGATGATGCCGAAGAAGCGGTAGATGGCGATGATGAACAGGGATACGAACAGCATGCCCCACAAGGCTGCGTCGATACCCTTGGTGATGTTGTCAGCACCCAGGCTCGGGCCGATGGTGCGCTCTTCAGCGAAGTACATCGGTGCAGCCAGGCCACCCGCACGCAGCAGCAGAGCCAGTTCCGAGGATTCGCCCTGGCCGTTCAGGCCAGTGATACGGAATTGAGCACCCAGCGGCGACTGGATGGTCGCCAGGCTGATGATCTTCTTCTCTTCCTTGAAGGTCTGCACTGGTACATCTTTCTCGACGCCGTTGACCACTTGCTTCGTGTAAGTGGTGACCGGACGTTGCTCGATGAAGATGACCGCCATGCTGCGACCAACGTTGCTGCGCGTTGCGCGGCTCATCAGTTCGCCGCCATGACCATCCAGACGGATGTTCACTTCGGGGGTACCGTGCTCGCCGAAACCAGCCTTGGCATCAGTCACCTGGTCACCGGTGATGATCAAGCCACGCTCGATCAACGCTGGAGGACGGTTACCTTCGCGGAATTCAAACTCTTCGGAAGTAGCGCGGGTAGCACCCGGCTCAGCAGCCAGACGGAATTCCAGGTTCGCAGTCTTGCCCAGGATACGTTTGGCTTCAGCAGTGTCTTGTACGCCCGGCAGCTCAACCACGATACGGTTAGCACCCTGGCGCTGAACGATCGGCTCGGCTACACCCAGCTCGTTGACGCGGTTACGTACCGTGGTCAAGTTCTGCTTGATGGAGTATTCGCGGATTTCCGCCAGCTTGGCTGGGGTCATCGCCAGACGCAGTACAGGCTGGCCATTGAGGTCGGCCGGTACGATGTCGAAATCGTTGAAGTTCTTGCGGATCAAAGCACGGGCCTGTTCGCGGGAAGCTTCGTCGGAGAAGCCCAGCTGGATGGCGCCGTTGAGCTGCGGCAAGCTGCGATAACGCAACTTCTCTTTACGCAGCAGGCTCTTCACATCGCCTTCATAAACCTTCAGGCGTGCGTCGAGGGCCTTGTCCATATCGACTTCCAACAGGAAGTGCACACCACCGGACAAGTCCAGACCCAGCTTCATCGGATGCGCGCCAATGCTGCGCAGCCATTTTGGCGTGGTCTGTGCCAGGTTGAGCGCGACAACGTAGTCATCACCCATGGCCTTGCGCACGACGTCTTTGGCCGGCAATTGGTCTTCTGCCTTGGTCAGGCGCAGCAAGCCGCCCTTCGCATCAGCCGCCAACGATGCCGCCTTGACCTGGATACCCGCGTCGGTGAGCGCTTTGCTCGCGCGTTCCAGATCAGCCTGATTGACTTGCAGCGAAGTGCTGGCGCCAGTGATCTGGATCGCAGGGTCATCAGGATAGAGATTGGGAGCGGAATAAATAAAACCGATCGCCAGCACCGCCAGGATCAGTACGTATTTCCACAGAGGGTATTTGTTCAGCATCACGCCGCCCGCTTATAACGCGGGGCGCCTTG
>NZ_NKIG01000063.1:0-6367 GCF_002255865.1 Pseudomonas sp. PGPPP1
AAGCCAGGAAATTCAGGAAATCCGCGACACCCGACTGGGCAGAAGCGCCCGCCACTTTAGCAATGGTTATCGGTCCACTCAAGTTTTTTACCGAGAGCTCGCCGAACAACATTTTCTTGAGGGATTCGAGGGTCAGCACACTCATGGTCCAGGTACGTTTTGCACCCTCGCCAATCGCTGCCAACGGCCCGTAACTCACCTCGCGAACCATCGACGGCGGCCAATCGACACCTTTGACCCCCGCACCCAGGTAACCCCCGGCTGCCTTGGCTTCCCCACGTACCGCCAAGGTCACAGGGACGTCGATTTGAGCACCATCGCGCTCAACTTTCAGCACAATCTTGGTATCAGGACGTACACGTACCAAGTCGACCACTTGCTGCCAGTCGCCCAGCGGCTGACCATCCAATGCGAGCAAACGGTCGCCGGTTTTCAGACCCGCGGCCTGGGCCGGTCCTTTCGGATCCAGCTCGGCGAGCACCGGCGGCAGCGCAGGACGCCACGGACGGATCCCCAGGGACTTGATCGGATCAGGCTCATCAGCACCTTTGAGCCAGTGATCCAACGCCAGCTCACGCGAGAGCTCGGCACTGGAATCTTGTTCACGCACCACTACGTTGACGGTGCCGCTCTCGCCCAAACGACGAACCAACTGCAAATTGACCGCGCCCCATCCGGTGGTAGGCTCGCCATCAATGGAAACAATCTCCTGCCCTGCAACCAGGCCGGCCTTGGCCGCCATGCTGTCCGCCTCGACCGCGCCGATGACCGGACGCACCTGCTGGCTCCCCAGCATCGCAAGGACCCAGAAAAACACAATCGCCAACAAAAAGTTGGCGATTGGGCCGGCAGCAACGATAGCGATACGCTGACGAACGGTCTTGCGATTGAAGGATTGGTCCAACTGGTCAGCCGGCACTTCGCCTTCGCGCTCATCGAGCATCTTGACGTAGCCGCCCAGCGGGATGGCCGCGATCACGAATTCAGTGCCGCGGCGGTCGTGCCAGCGCAACAACGGCATGCCGAAACCGACCGAAAAGCGCAGTACCTTGACGCCGCAACGACGCGCCACCCAAAAGTGACCGAATTCGTGGAAGGTAACCAGCACACCCAGAGCAACCAGGGTGCCGACAATCATGTAAAGCGCACTCATCTAATTTCTCCGCATTCCAATCCAGTGCCTGCCAGGCTCAAACGCGCCAACAGTTTAACGCGCGTTGCGGTTCAACCACTGTTCGGCCAGGACCCGAGCCTTGCTGTCGGCCTCGAACACCGCCGCAAGATCATCCACCGCCACAACGGGCTCAAGCTGTAGAACATCCTCGATGATACTCGCGATCTGCGGAAAGCGGATGCGTCCGTCGAGAAACGCCGCCACAGCCACTTCATTGGCCGCATTGAGCACCGCAGGTGCGCTGTTACCCGCTTGCGCCACTTGTCGCGCCAGGCGCAGGCAAGGAAAGCGCTGCTCATCCGGCGCCTCGAAGTCCAGGCGGGCGATTGCAAACAAGTCCAATGGCGCCACACCGGAATCAATACGCTCAGGCCAAGCCAGGGCGTTGGCGATGGGCGTGCGCATATCAGGATTGCCCAACTGCGCCAACACCGAACCATCTACATAGTCGACCAGGGAATGAATCACACTTTGTGGGTGGATCACCACCTCGACCTGATCGGGCCGCGCGTCGAACAACCAGCAGGCCTCGATCAACTCCAGGCCTTTGTTCATCATGCTCGCCGAGTCTACGGAGATCTTTCGCCCCATGGACCAATTCGGGTGCGCGCATGCCTGGTCGGGCGAGACGTGCTCCAGCTCAGCCAGCGGCGTTTGCCGGAACGGACCACCGGAGGCCGTCAGCAGGATGCGGCGCACACCCACCTGGCTCAAGCCACGCGAGTAGTCGCCGGGCATGCACTGGAAGATTGCGTTGTGCTCACTGTCGAGGGGCAGCAGCACAGCACCACTCTTGCGCACAGCCTGCATGAACAGCGCACCGGACATGACCAGGGCTTCTTTATTGGCCAGCAGGATCTTCTTGCCGGCATCCACGGCAGCCAGCGTCGGACGCAGCCCCGCAGCGCCGACAATCGCGGCGACCACGGTGTCCACTTCCACATCAGCCGAGACCTGGCACAAGCCCTCCTCCCCCACCAGCACCTGAGTCGAGAGCCCGGCAGCCCGCAAGTCATCCTGCAAACCACGCGCCGCGGCCGCTTCAGGCACTACGGCAAAACGCGGCGCGTGGCGCACACACAACGCCAGCAGCTCGCTCAGGCGGGTAAACCCGGTCAAGGCAAAAACCTGGTAGCGATCCGGGTGGCGAGCAATTACATCCAGGGTGCTCAACCCTACCGAACCGGTTGCACCCAGCACGGTTACCTGTTGCAAGCGGCTCACGAAGCAGTCATCCACAACAGCACGGCGAAGACCGGGATGGCAGCCGTCAGGCTGTCGATACGGTCAAGCACCCCACCGTGACCCGGCAGCAGGTTGCTGCTGTCCTTGATCCCGGCCTGACGCTTGAACATGCTTTCGGTTAGGTCACCGACCACCGAGATAAATACAACGATGGCAGTACCCAGCAAGGCCAGGAAAATTTCCTTCACTGACCAGTCGCGCACAACGCCGACCACCAAGGTGATCAGCAGCGTCAATGCCAGGCCGCCGTAGACGCCCTCCCAACTCTTGCCCGGGCTGACCGCCGGCGCCAGCTTGCGCTTGCCGAAAGCCCGACCAGAGAAGTAGGCACCGATATCAGCGCCCCACACCAACACCATCACCGCCATGATCAGCCAGTTGCCCATCGGCGAATTCTTGATCTCCACCAGCCCTTGCCAGGCAGGCAGCAGGATCAACAAGCCAATCACCAACTTGCTGGCAACGCTGGACCAATGGCCGCTGGTGCGCGGAAAGGTCAGCACCAGGAAGGTCGCCAACGCCCACCACAACACCGCCGCGCCCAACACCCACGGCACCACAATGCTCGACAGGGTATGCATCAGGAACAGCAACAGGGCGACCACTGCGGCATACGCTACACGCGGCAATTGCTCGTTAAAGCCCGCCAGGCGAGCCCACTCCCAAGCCCCCAACGTAACGACCAAGCCAATAAACAGCGCAAAGCCGGAACCATCGAGCAGGAAAAACCCACACAGGGCGATTGGCAACAGGATCAGTGCAGTGATGATTCGTTGTTTAAGCATTTAAACCCGGGCTCCAGCTTCGATCTGCTCGCTCGTTTTACCGAAGCGACGCTGACGGGAAGCGAAATCGGCCAGCGCATTGCGCATGGCATCGTGTTTGAAGTCCGGCCAGAACAGGTCGGAGAAGTACAGCTCGGTGTAGGCCAGCTGCCACAGGAGGAAGTTGCTGATACGGTGCTCGCCACCGGTACGGATGCACAGGTCCGGCAACGGCAAGTCGCCGGTCACTAGGCACGTCTGCAACAGTTCGGGGGTAATGTCGTCCGGACGCAGATGACCGGCCTGCACTTCGCGGGCCAGTCGCTGCGCAGCCTGGGCGATATCCCACTGGCCACCGTAATTGGCTGCGATCTGCAGCACAAAACGGTTGGTCCCCGCGGTGATGGCCTCAGCCTCGCGCATGGCTGCCTGCAATTCCGGGTGGAAGCGCGAGCGATCACCGATGATGCGCAGGCTGATGTTGTTCTCGTTAAGGCGCTTGGCCTCACGGCGCAGCGCCTTGAAGAACAGGTCCATCAAGGCACTGACTTCTTCGGCAGGCCGCTGCCAGTTCTCACTGGAGAAGGCGAACAAGGTCAACACTTCAACCTTGGCCTCGGCGCACACCTCAATCACCGCCCGCACCGCATCGACACCCGCTTTATGCCCGGCAACACCCGGCATAAAGCGTTTCTTCGCCCAGCGATTATTCCCATCCATGATGATCGCGACATGGCGCGGCACCACGGAGGGTACAGTCTGCTTGGTCTTTTCCATGAAGGCGTCCTGACCCCTTATACGGCCATCAGGTCCTTTTCTTTTTCTTCCGTGGCCTTGGTGATCTGGGCCTCGGCATCTTTGGTCAGCTTGTCGATATCGGCGGTGGCACGGCGCTCTTCGTCTTCGCTAATTTCCTTGTCCTTGACCAGTTTTTTCAGGTCACCCAAGGCATCGCGACGAATGTTGCGCACGGCAACACGGGCGTCTTCGGCTGCACTACGCGCTTGCTTGGTGAAGCCCTTACGGGTTTCTTCAGTCAGGGCAGGCATGGAGATCAGCAGCAACTCACCCAGGTTAGTCGGATTGAGGTTCAGACCGGCGCTCTGGATTGCCTTGTCGACAGCGCCCAGCATGTTGCGCTCAAACGCTACGACTTGCAGGGTGCGCGAGTCTTTAACGGTAATGTTGGCGACGCTGCTGATTGGCGTATCGGAGCCGTAATAAGGCACCATCACGCTGCCCAGGATGCTCGGGTGCGCCTTGCCGGTACGAATCTGGCCGAATGCGTGGCTCAGAGACTCCAGGGATTTCTGCATACGCGCTTGGGCGTCTTTCTTGATTTCGTTGATCATTGTTGGCCTTCCTCGATCAGAGTCCCTTCCGCGCCGCCGTGTACGATGTTCAGCAGGGCGCCGGGCTTGTTCATGTTAAATACGCGCAGCGGCATCTTGTGGTCGCGGCACAGGCAAATAGCCGTCAGGTCCATCACGCCCAGCTTGCGATCCAGTACTTCATCGTAGGTCAGATGATCGAACTTCTCAGCATGCGGGTCTTTGAATGGGTCTGCGGTGTACACGCCATCGACCTTCGTGGCCTTCAACACGACGTCAGCATCGATCTCGATAGCGCGCAGGCACGCAGCCGAATCGGTAGTGAAGAACGGGTTGCCGGTACCAGCAGCGAAGATCACCACTTCTTTGGCGTTCAGGTGACGCATGGCTTTGCGGCGATCATAGTGATCGGTCACGCCAACCATGGAAATAGCCGACATCACGATAGCCGAGATATTGGCACGCTCCAGGGCGTCACGCATGGCCAAGGCATTCATCACAGTGGCCAGCATGCCCATGTGGTCGCCGGTAACCCGATCCATGCCGGCAGCACTCAGCGCTGCACCACGGAACAGGTTGCCGCCGCCGATCACCAGGCCGACCTGTACGCCGATACCAACCAGTTGGCCGACTTCCAGCGCCATACGGTCGAGCACCTTGGGATCGATCCCGAACTCTTCCGAGCCCATCAGGGCCTCGCCGCTGAGCTTGAGTAGAATGCGTTTATAGCGAGCCTGATAACCACTGCCCTGCTGAGCCATTGCGAATCTCTCCTGCGGCGTATTTTTTAAAAATTCTTGGCGAGCCGTTTACGGCTTGCGTTCACTCTAGCTGGACGCTATCACAGCGCCATCGGAACACGGCTTTGTAAGCCAGTTCCGAGGGTAAGCCAAATAAAATCGGCCTGCCCATTTGAAAAGAGGCTGCGCGCGTGAGCGGGCAGCCTCTTTCGGGCGACAGTTGAAAACTGTCTTATTGCTTGGCGGCAGCCAGCTGGGCAGCAACTTCTTCAGCGAAGTTGTCGACCGGCTTCTCGATGCCTTCGCCTACTTTGAAGTAAGTGAAGGAAACGATTTCAGCACCGGCTTTCTTAGCCAGTTCGCCAACCTTGATTTCAGGGTTCTTGACGAACGCCTGCTCAACCAGGCTTGCTTCGGCCAGGAACTTGCTGATACGGCCTTTGACCATGTTCTCAACAATGTTTTCTGGCTTGCCTTTGATTTTCTCTTCGTTCAGCTGCAAGAACACAGCTTTTTCACGCTCGATCGCTTCGGCAGAAACTTCCGAAGGCAGCAGGAACTCAGGGTTGCTTGCCGCTACGTGCATAGCGATGTCTTTGGCCAGCTCGACGTTACCGCCTTTCAGGACAACTGCAACACCAATCTTGTTGCCGTGCAGGTAGCCACCAACAACATCACCTTCAACGCGAACCAGGCGACGGATGTTGACGTTTTCGCCAACCTTGCCGACCAGTACCAGGCGAGCAGCTTCTTGAGCTTCGATCAGCGGAGCGACGTCAGTCAGCTTGTCGGCGAACGCTTTTTCAACGCTGGCAGCAACGAAGGCCTTGAAGTCGTCTTGCAGGGCCAGGAAGTCGGTCTGCGAGTTCACTTCCAGCAGAACAGCAGATTTGCCGTCTTCTTTCAGAGCGATCGCGCCTTCAGCAGCTACGTTGCCTGCTTTCTTGGCAGCCTTGATGGCGCCGGAAGCACGCATGTCATCAATAGCTTTTTCGATGTCGCCGTCAGCCTTTTCCAGGGCTTTCTTGCAATCCATCATGCCTTCGCCGGTACGCTCACGCAGTTCTTTAACCAACGCTGCAGTAATTGCTGCCATTTTCAAATTCCTCTTGG
>NZ_NKIG01000033.1:0-71512 GCF_002255865.1 Pseudomonas sp. PGPPP1
GTGTGGGTAAGACCACCACCAGCGCCGCTATCGGTACCGGCCTCGCTCTGCGCGGCCACAAGACAGTCATCGTCGACTTCGACGTCGGTTTGCGTAACCTCGACCTGATCATGGGCTGCGAACGCCGCGTGGTGTACGACTTCGTCAACGTGGTGAACGGCGAAGCCAACCTGCAACAGGCCCTGATCAAGGACAAGCGCCTTGAGAACCTGTACGTGCTGGCTGCCAGCCAGACCCGCGACAAAGACGCACTGACCAAGGAAGGCGTAGGCAAAGTCCTGGCAGAGCTGAAAGAAACCTTCGAATACGTGGTGTGCGACTCCCCGGCCGGTATCGAAACCGGTGCTCACTTGGCGATGTACTTCGCCGACGAAGCCATCGTGGTCACGAACCCGGAAGTGTCCTCGGTACGTGACTCGGACCGCATGCTGGGCCTGCTGGCCAGCAAATCCAAGCGCGCCGAAGAAGGCCAGGACCCGATCAAGGAGCACTTGCTGCTCACCCGCTACAACCCTGAGCGCGTCAGCAATGGCGAAATGCTCGGCGTTGAAGACGTGAAGGAAATCCTCGCAGTGACCCTGCTGGGCGTGATTCCAGAATCCCAGGCAGTCCTGAAGGCCTCCAACCAAGGCGTTCCGGTCATCCTCGATGACCAGAGCGACGCCGGCCAGGCGTACAGCGATGCAGTTGATCGCCTGCTGGGCAAGACCGTGGAACATCGCTTCCTCGATGTAAAGAAGAAGGGATTCTTCGAGCGTATCTTTGGAGGCAACTAAACAATGAAATTTCTCGACTTCTTTCGCGCCAACAAAAAGCCTACGACCGCGTCGGTAGCGAAAGAGCGTCTACAGATCATCGTGGCGCACGAACGCGGCCAACGCAGCACGCCGGACTACCTGCCAGCCTTGCAGAAGGAACTGGTCGAGGTGATCCGCAAGTACGTCAACATCGGGAACGACGATGTACATGTCGCCCTGGAAAACGACGGCAGCTGCTCGATTCTGGAACTCAATATCACCCTGCCTGATCGTTGATCGAACAGGCGGCCGCCACGGCGGCTCGCACACCTTGATCCCTTTTCGGGAGCCAGGTGGGCGAGCCGCCGTTGGCGTTTGTTACGAGGCTGTTTAATGCCGCTGTCCAATATCCATATCCTGCATCAGGACGACGCTGTCCTGGTGGTGAACAAGCCGACCCTGCTGCTCTCGGTGCCTGGCCGCGCCGACGACAACAAGGACTGCCTGATCACCCGCCTGCAGGAAAACGGCTACCCCGAAGCCCGCATCGTCCATCGCCTGGACTGGGAAACCTCAGGGATCATCCTGTTGGCCCGGGACGCCGATAGCCACCGCGAACTGTCCCGCCAGTTTCACGACCGTGAAACCGAAAAAGCCTACACCGCCCTGGCCTGGGGCCAACCGGAACTGGACAGCGGCAGCATCGACCTGCCCTTGCGCTACGACCCGCCGACCAAGCCGCGTCATGTGGTGGATTACGAGTTCGGCAAGCACGCGCTGACTTTCTGGAAGGTGCTGGAGCGCTGTGGCGACTGGTGCCGTGTGGAGCTGACGCCGATTACCGGGCGTTCGCACCAACTGCGCGTGCACATGCTTTCCATCGGCCACCCGCTGCTGGGTGATGGCCTGTATGCCCACGAACAAGCCCTGGCGGCCTGGCCGCGCCTTTGCCTGCACGCGAGCATGCTCAGCTTCACGCACCCGCAAAGCGGCGAGCGTTTGCGCTTCGAGTGCCCTGCTCCGTTCTAATGCTGCAAATGCGTTCAATGTGGGAGCTGGCTTGCCTGCGATAGCGGTCTTTCTACAAAAAAATGTGGAACTGACACTCCGCTATCGCAGGCAAGCCAGCTCCCACAGTAGTTTTGTGTTGGGTTCAAGACAGCAGCTTCACGCCAAATTCCGAGCCAATACGGTAAACTCCGCGCATTGCTGTCTGGAGCTATTTATGCGCGAAGCGTTGAATCAAGGCCTGATCGACTTCCTCAAGGCCTCCCCTACTCCTTTTCATGCCACTGCTGCCCTCGCCCAGCGCCTGGAAGCGGCCGGTTACCAGCGCCTCGACGAGCGCGATACCTGGACCACCGAAGCCAACGGTCGCTATTACGTGACCCGCAACGACTCCTCGATCATCGCCTTCAAGCTCGGCCGCCATTCGCCGCTGCAGGGCGGCATTCGACTGGTCGGCGCCCACACCGACAGCCCGTGCCTGCGGGTCAAGCCCCAGCCTGAGCTGCAACGCCAGGGTTTCTGGCAGTTGGGCGTTGAAGTCTATGGCGGCGCGCTGCTGGCACCGTGGTTCGACCGTGACCTGTCCCTGGCCGGCCGCGTGACCTTCCGCCGCGATGGCAAGGTCGAAAGCCAGCTGATCGACTTCAAGCTGCCCATCGCCATCATCCCCAACCTGGCCATTCACCTGAACCGTGAAGCCAACCAGGGCTGGGCGATCAATGCACAGACCGAGCTGCCGCCGATCCTCGCGCAGTTCGCCGGCGACGAGCGCGTAGACTTCCGCGCGGTGCTCACCGAGCAGCTGGCACGCGAACATGGGCTGAACGCCGATGTGGTGCTCGACTACGAGCTGAGCTTCTACGACACCCAAAGCGCTGCGGTGATTGGCCTGAATGGCGACTTCATTGCCGGCGCGCGCCTGGACAACCTGCTGTCCTGCTACGCCGGCCTGCAAGCCCTGCTCACCAGCGACACCGATGAAACCTGCGTGCTGGTGTGCAACGACCACGAAGAAGTCGGCTCCTGCTCCGCCTGCGGCGCCGATGGCCCGATGCTGGAACAGACCCTGCGCCGCCTGCTGCCGGAAGGTGATGAATTCGTACGCACCATTCAAAAATCCCTGCTGGTGTCTGCCGACAACGCCCACGGTGTGCACCCGAACTACGCCGAGAAACACGACGCCAACCACGGCCCCAAGCTTAATGCCGGCCCGGTGATCAAGGTCAACAGCAACCAGCGCTACGCCACCAACAGCGAAACTGCCGGGTTCTTCCGTCACTTGTGCATGGCCGAAGAAGTACCGGTGCAGAGTTTCGTGGTGCGCAGCGACATGGGCTGTGGTTCCACCATCGGCCCGATCACCGCCAGCCACCTGGGCGTGCGCACCGTGGATATCGGTTTGCCGACATTTGCCATGCATTCCATTCGTGAGCTGTGCGGCAGCCATGACCTGGCGCATCTGGTGAAGGTGTTGGGGGCTTTTTACGCGAGTCGCGATTTGCCCTGATTTCTGGGCTGAGTGCGGTCGAAAATGTGGGAGCGGGGTTGCTCGCGAAAGCGGAGTGTCAGTCACTGAGTATGCTGACTGATCCACCGCATTCGCGAGCAAGCCCGCTCCCACATTTAGTTTTATGTACACCTGATCTACATCACCTGCATTTCCCGCAATCCGACCTAAACTTGTCAGTATTCCCACTCCGACAAGGCCGTCGCACCATGATCTCCATGTCCTCCTTCCACGCCATGCTTATTCCTATCCTGATCGGCATGATCCTGCTGGCCGTAGGCTTCAACTTTCGCGACAAGCCCGTTGGCGTCTTTGGCATGTGGATCGGCATGCTGCTGATCCTGGGCACCGTGGTCTACAAAATCCTCGCCAAACTGGCCGAATGACCCACGCCCTCGTACACTCGGTCAACTCGTCGTTTTCAAGGTTGACCGCCTAGTGTTCTCCCGTCTCTTTGCCCTGCCCTGCACCCTGCTGATCGCCCTGCTCATGTTGCTGCCGCTCGCGCCTGCCCACGCCGTGAGCCTGCCGGGTCTGCTGGGCAACGCCACCAAGACTCAGCCTCAAGCCGACGTACCGCTGGGGCAGTCGCTGGACGAGGTGATCAAGACCCTGGAAAACGACCAGCAGCGCACCCAACTGCTGAGCGACCTGAAAAAACTCCGTGAAGCCACGCAAAAAGCCCAACCGGCCACCGAAGAAGGCGTACTCGGCTTGATCGGCGGCACCCTGGCCAATCTGGAGGCACAGTTTTCCGGTGCCGACAGCCCGCTGGGGCGCTGGTCCAATGAAATCGACCAAGCCCAGGAAGAACTCAGCGCCCTGATGTTGCCGGCCAACGAGTGGCTGCCGATCATTTTCGGTTTTGCGTTGATCCTCGCGGTATGGAGCCTGCTGGCGTACGCGTTGATCTGGCTCAGCCACCGCGTACGCGAACGTTTCGGCCTGCCCGAAGAACTGCCGCAACACCCGCGTACCTGGGACATGGTGCGCTTCGCCCTGCGCAAACTGGGGCCGTGGCTGATCGCCTTGGTGATCACCGTCTACTTGAGCTACGCGCTGCCTTCGTCCCTGGGTAAGTCCCTGGCGATGGTGCTGGCCTACGCGCTGGTGGTCGGCACGTGTTTCTCGGCGATCTGCGTCATTGCCTTCTCCGTTCTCGACGGGCCGCACCGCCACCGTGCGCTGTATATCCTGCGGCACCAGGCGTTCCGCCCGCTGTGGTGGATCGGCAGCTTTGCCGCGTTTGGGGAGGCATTGAGCGATCCCCGCCTGGTGCAAGCGTTGGGCCAGCATCTATCCCACACCGCCGCGACTGTCGCCAATGTGATGGCCGCGTTGTCCACAGGCGTATTTATCCTGCGTTTCCGCCGGCCCATCGCCCACCTGATCCGCAACCAGCCGCTGTCGCGCCGCCTGACGCGTCGCGCCCTCAGCGACACCATCGAGATCATCGGCTCGTTCTGGTACATCCCGGCGTTGCTGCTGGTCGGCATCTCGCTGTTCGCCACCTTCGTGTCCGCCGGCGATACCAGCACGGCCTTGCGCCAATCGCTGTTGTGCACGGTGCTGCTGGTGCTGTGCATGGTGATCAACGGCCTTGTACGCCGCCACGCCCTCAAGCCGCAGCGCGGGCATAAGCGCCACGCCCTGTATTCCGAGCGGTTGAAGAGCTTTTTCTACACCTTGGCGCACCTCGTGGTGTGGCTGGTGTTTATCGAACTGGGCCTGCGGGTGTGGGGCTTGTCACTGATTCGGTTTACCGAGGGCGATGGCCACGAAGTCAGCGTCAAGCTGTTCGGCCTGGCCGGGACCTTGCTGTTTGCCTGGCTGATCTGGATTCTCAGCGACACGGCGATCCACCACGCGCTCACACGCTCGCGCAAAGGCCTGGCCAATGCCCGCGCCCAGACCATGATGCCGTTGATTCGCAACGTGCTGTTCGTGACCATCTTCATCATTGCCGCCATCGTGGCCCTGGCGAACATGGGCATGAACGTCACGCCCCTGCTGGCCGGTGCCGGTGTCATCGGCCTGGCCATCGGTTTTGGTGCGCAATCACTGGTAGCAGACTTGATCACCGGCCTGTTCATCATCATCGAAGACTCCCTGGCCATCGATGACTACGTGGATGTGGGCGGCCACCTCGGCACCGTCGAGGGCCTGACCATCCGCACCGTGCGCCTGCGCGACATCGACGGCATCGTGCACACCATTCCGTTCAGCGAGATCAAGAGCATCAAGAACTATTCGCGGGAGTTCGGCTACGCGATCTTCCGGGTGGCAATCCCGTACAACATGGAGATCGACGACGCCATCAAGCTGATGCGTGATGTCGGCCACAAAATGCGCAACGACCCGCTGCAGCGCCGCAACATCTGGTCGCCGCTGGAGATTCAAGGGGTGGAGAGTTTCGAGTCAGGCAGCGCGATCCTGCGGGCACGCTTCAAGACCGCGCCGATCAAGCAGTGGGAAGTGTCGCGGGCGTTCAACCTGTCGTTGAAGCGGCATCTGGATGAGGCGGGGTTGGATTTGGCGACACCACGCTTGAGTGTGCAGGTGGTGACAGGGGCATCGGGCGGTTTGGAGAAAGAAAAAACCACTTAGAATGTGGGAGCTGGCTTGCCTGCGATAACGGTGTATCTGGTCCAAATGTGCCGGCTGACCCACCGCTATCGCAGGCAAGCCAGCTCCCACATTTTATCGTTTAAGCGATAGCGGCGCTGTCCATCTTCTGGCGCAGGCTCAATGGCCGCATATCGGTCCACACCTCTTCGATATAGGCCAGGCATTCCTTCTTCAGGCCGCTCTTGCCCACGGTGCGCCAGCCTTCCGGCACGGCCTTGTAGTCGGGCCAGATGGAATACTGCTCTTCATGGTTGACCACTACCTGAAACAGGATGTCGTCGCGGTCGAATACTGAGGTCATTGCTGTTCTCCATCGCTGAAAGACTGGCTGCGCACCACGCGCAGCACTGATATCTGTAGAAACGTGCCAAGCCGCCAAAAAATTAGAGGCTGGCCACCGCTGCCGCCAGGGCGCGCCCGAAGATCTCGGCCACGCGGTCCACTTCGGCGCCGGTGATCACCAGCGGCGGCAGGAAGCGCACGACGCTGCCGTGCCGGCCGCCAAGCTCCAGGATCAGCCCGCGCTTGAGGCATTCGCGCTGCACCCGTGGCGCCAATTGGCGATGCACGGGCGGATGGCCCTGTATGTCGGGTGTGCCGTTCGGGTCCACCAACTCGACGCCCAGCATCAGTCCGCGACCGCGAATATCGCCCAGGTGCGGGAAATCGCGCTGCAGGATGCGCAGGTGTTCACCGAGGCGCTCGCCCATGGCGGCGGCGTGGCCAGCCAAGTCGTGATCCTTGAGGTAGCGCATCACCGCCGAACCTGCCGCCATCGCCATTTGATTGCCACGGAAGGTCCCGGCATGCGCACCCGGCAACCAGGTATCGAGCCAGTCGCGATACACCACCACCGCCAGCGGCAGGCTGCCGCCGATGGCCTTGGACATCACCACCACGTCCGGGATGATGCCGGCGTGTTCAAAGGCAAACATCTTGCCGGTACGGCCGAAGCCGCTCTGGATCTCGTCGACGATCAACGCCACGCCGGCCTGTTCGGTGATGCGTCGCAGGCCACGCAGCCAGTCCAGATCGGCCGGAATCACACCGCCCTCGCCCTGCACCACTTCGACAATCACCGCTGCCGGCAACGCCACCCCGGCTTCCGGGTCGTTGAGCAGGTTTTCCAGGTAATGCAGGTTGACCCGCACCCCTTCCACGCCGCCCAGGCCGAACGGGCAACGATAGTCATAAGGGAATGGCAGGAATTGCACGCCATTGCTGAGCAACGCGCCCAAGGGTTTCTTCGGCCCCAGGCTGCCCATCAGGCTCAGGGCGCCCTGGCTCATGCCGTGGTAACCGCCCTGGAACGACAACACGGTGCTGCGCCCAGTCGCGGTGCGCACCAGTTTCAACGCGGCTTCCACCGCATCGGTGCCGGTCGGGCCACAAAACTGGATTTTTGCCTCCCGTGCAAGCTCTGCCGGCAGCAGGCCGAACAGGTCCTGCACGAACTGGTCCTTGACCGGCGTGGTGAGGTCCAGGGTGTGCAAAGGCAGTTCGTCGCTCAACACTTGCTGGATGGCTTCGATCACTGCCGGGTGGTTATGCCCCAGCGCCAGGGTGCCGGCGCCGGCCAGGCAATCGATAAAGCTGCGGCCCTCGACGTCTTCCACGTAAATCCCCTTGGCGCGCTTGAGCGCCAGGGGAATCCGCCGAGGGTAGCTACGGGCGTTCGACTCCTGCTGGCGTTGGCGTGCCAGCAGTGGGGTTTCTTCGAACTGATAAAGCGTTTCTTGAAGCGGGGCTTCTTCGATATGGCTGATAGCGACGGACATTACTTGATCCCTCATCTGGTTCCTGTTCTGGAAACGCACCAGCAAGGAAAGGATTTAGGGACCCTGATCTTTTACTGACGGATGAGGCTTCACAATCCAAGGTACTTTTCATTCAAGGCATAAAGAGTCGCGCACGTCTCTGCATCCAGAAACCCGCAATAATCCCGTGGACGATAGTGCATCTGAAACGCCCGCGTCCTGTGCTCAAACGCCTGGCGATTCTGCGCGGGCTTATACCCATAGCGCTGAAATGCCCGCTCCACCTCCACCTCCGGCGGCAGCCCCATGCAAAACCTGCGCTGGTACATCGCCCGCGTCGGCTCGTCATACCAAGCGCCTACACCCGCCTCGTGCAGGCACTGCCATGGCAGCCGGGGGCCCGGGTCGCTCTTGCGCCAGTACGCCACATCCGAATGCCCGAGGATGTCGGTCGGCCCGATCTGCGGATATCGCCCAAGCAGGTCGCGAAGCAGCAAGATCAGCACCTCGATCTGCGCTTCGGTATACGCCGGGAAGGTGAACACACCGCCGTCATCGCGCGCCAGGTTGACGATCTCGATGCCAATCGAGCGGCTGTTGAGGTTATCGCGACCGCCCCAATGACTGACCCCGGCATGCCAGGCGCGCTTGTCCTCGCTTACCAGGCAAAAAGCCCGCAGCTCATCGTAGCCAGCGGCTCGGTAACTGGGCTCATTTGGGTCGGGTAGTAGATAGTGCGCACTGACCCCGTCTTGGGTCAGGGTACGCAGGGATGACGCAAAGGCTGCTGCCGTGTAATGCAGGATCACCTGCCGCACCGGCTCACCGTTACGTTCGTTGAAGCCTTGGGCAGGAAAACTGGTGTCGATAACCAACATTAGAACCGTCCTTTTCAATACAGGCCGAGTCTTTCGGCCCGTTCAAGCGCAAAAAAATTACCGCCATCCTGAAGGCTTGAACCTCAGGAAGGCGGTAACTATTTGGCACTTGAGAGAACGGCAGTCAGCGCCGCAACGGCATACCCAGGTCAACGCGCAAGCCGTCGGGCCGGCTGTCGAACTTCAGCGAGCAAGAACAGCGCTGCACAATCGCCTGCACAATTGCCAGCCCCAGGCCGCAGCCTTCGCTGCTGCCATTGCGCCAGAAGCGTTGGGTCAGGTATTGCAGGTCTTCGGCAGAAATTTGCTTGCCATGGTCACGCACGCGGAACACCACCTGATCGCCAGCGGTGAACACGTTGAGTTCTACGCGGGTGTCCGCCGGAGTGTGGCGCAAGGCGTTGTCCAACAGGTTACGCAGGGCCGCAACCGCCAGGCCTACTGGCATTTCCACCGGGGCGTCAGTGAGGTTGTCCGGCAAGATCAGGTCGATGCGCTGATTGTCGCCCGCATTGGCGTCTTCGATGGCCAGCCGTGCGACGTCCTCCGCGCTGGACTGCAGGCCATCGTCAAACGACAGGCTGCCCTCGACCCGCGCCAGCAGCAGCAATTGCTCCAGGGTGCGGTGCAGGCGGTCGGCGCCTTCTTCGGCGTGGGCCAGGGATTGGTCGCGCGCGGCGCCTTCGGTCATGCGGGCCACTTGCAGGTGGGTCTTGATCGCCGTCAACGGGCTGCGCAGTTCATGGGCGGCGTCACCGGTCAGGCGGCGCTCACGCTCGATGGTCTTGGCGATGCGTTGCAGCAGTTGGTTCTGGGTGTCCAGCAACGGTTTGAGTTCGCTGGGCAACGGGTGAATCTGCAGGGGTTCGAGGGAGTCGGCGCTGCGGCGCATCAGTGCATCGCGCATGCGGTTGAGCGGCAACAGGCTTTGGCCGATGCCCAACCACAGCAGGCACAAGCAGCCCAGCATCGCCACACCCACTGGCACAGAGGCCGCCAGCAAGATCGACAGGTTGAGCGCTTCACGCTCGACCTGGCGGTCGGCGGTGGTGATCAACAAGTCGCCCCGGGACAGGGTGAAACTGCGCCACCCCACACCGTCGATCACCTGGTCACGAAAGCCGCTTTTGCGCGACTCCAGGCCTTCCTCCGGGGTGGTATGGCTGCGTGCGAGGATTTCCCCGCGCAACGAACTGACCTGGCAGGCCATGCCGCCGGGCACATGCAGTTGTTCAGCGCTGAAATGCGCCCCGCCACTCACACTGGCCAGCCCCGGCATTTGCTCGGTCAGCCCCGCGACCATTCGCGCGGAAGCCACCAGGCGCTGGTCGAGGGAAAACATCATCTGGTTGCGCAGGTCGTTGAGCATCCAGGCCGCTGCCAGGGCCCAGATCAATACAAATGCGGCGCCCAATTTGAACGTCAGCCGCAGGCGCAGGCTTTTCACGAAGAGTGCTCTCCACCATCCGCCGGGCCCAGCCGGTAGCCCAAGCCGCGCACGGTCTCGACGATGCCATTGCCCAATTTGCGCCGCAGGTGGTGAATGTGCACGTTGAGGGCGTTGCTTTCCAGCTCGTCATTGAAGCCATAGACGCTGTCCTTGAGCTGCTCGCTGGACAGCACGCGGCCCTTGTTATGCAGCAGCGCCTGCAACAACGCCTGTTCACGGCGGGACAGGTCCACCGGCTCGCCACCCAGGAAGGTCTCGCGACTGCTCGGGTCATAGGCCAGGCGCCCGTGCTCGATCAGGTTGACGCTACGCCCCGCCACCCGCCGCAGCAGGGTTTGCAGGCGTGCGGCAAGTTCGCGCAGGTCGAAGGGTTTGAGCAGGTAGTCATCGGCGCCGGCTTGCAGGCCATCGACACGGTTGGTCACCGAATCCCGCGCGGTGAGGATCAGCACCGGAATCTCCAGGCCCTGGCTGCGCTGTTGCTGCAGCAACTTCAGGCCGTCTTCATCGGGCAGGCCGAGGTCGAGCACCATGATGTCGAACGTCGCGGCCTTGAGCATCGCGCGCGCAGCCGACGCCGAGCCCACACGCTCCACGGTAAAACCCTGGGCGGTGAGGCCGGCCACGATGCCGCTGGCGATCAGTTCGTCGTCTTCACAGACCAGTACGTGCATGCTGAACCCTTCATGAAAGATGGGGGAATTAAAAGGGCAACGGATTAAGCGCAGATTATGCCGCTAAACGGTGCGCACTCACTCTAGAATAGCCCCGGTTAATCATCGGTTAATCAACGCCACACATTGTGTGCCTAACTTGCATCGAACTAAGGCTTGACCATGCGGCATCTGTTTACCTTTCTGCTGGTATTGTTCGCGGGATTCGCCCAAGCGTCACCGGGCAATCCCTTTGAAACCAAACCCGATTTCCTCCCGGTGGGCAAGGCCTTCACCTTTACCTCCGAGCGCCTGGAAAGCGGCGAGACCCAGCTGTATTGGCAGATTGCCGACGGTTATTACCTGTACCAGCAACGCATGAAATTCGACGGGCTGGCCGAAAAACCGACGCTGCCCCAGGGCGAAGCCCATAGCGACGAGTTCTTCGGCGAGCAGCAAGTGTACCGCCAGGGCCTGGAAGTGAAGATCCCGGCCGGCGTCACTGGCCAGGTCAAGCTGGGCTGGCAGGGCTGCGCCGATGCTGGCCTGTGCTACCCGCCGCAATCGATCACCGTGGACCTGGGCGGCAATCCGGCGGTAGCGGCCACCGCACAAGCCCAGGACCAAAGCCTGGCCAGCGGCCTGCAACAGCGCAGCCTGGGTTGGAGCCTGCTGGTGTTCTTCGGCCTGGGCCTGTTGCTGGCATTTGCGCCGTGTTCGTTGCCGATGTTGCCGATCCTCGCTGGCCTGGTCGTTGGCAGTGGCGCCAGCCCGCGTCGTGGCTTCGCCTTGGCCAGCAGCTACGTGGTGTGCATGGCGTTGGTGTATGCGGCGCTGGGCGTATTGGCCGCTCTGGCCGGCAGTAACCTGGCTGCGCTGCTGCAAACCCCGTGGATTCTTGGCAGCTTCGCCGCTCTGTTCGTGATCCTCGCCCTGCCGATGTTCGGCTTCTTTGAACTGCAACTGCCCGCCTTCCTGCGCGATCGCCTGGACAACGCCAGCCGCCAGCAAAGCGGCGGCAGCCTGGTAGGCGCCGGGGTTCTTGGCGCGCTGTCGGGCCTGCTGGTAGGCCCGTGCATGACTGCGCCGTTGGCCGGCGCCCTGCTGTATATCGCCCAAAGCGGCAATGCGCTGCATGGTGGCCTGATCCTGTTCGCCATGGGCATCGGCATCGGCATTCCGTTGTTGCTGCTGGTGACCGTGGGCAACCGCTTCCTGCCTAAACCGGGCACCTGGATGAACGTGCTCAAGGGCGTCTTCGGCTTCCTGTTCCTGGGCACCGCTGTGCTGATGATTCGTCCGGTGGTCGATGCCAGCCTGTGGATCGGCCTGTGGGGGGCGCTGGCATTGGTCATGGCGTACTGCGGCTGGACGCTTGCCCGCGAATACGGCCTGGCCGCCAAGGTATTTGGCGCTGGCTCCTTGCTGCTGGGCCTGTGGGGCGCGGTGCTGGTGGTGGGCGCAGCGGGGGGCAGCGACGACCTGTGGCAGCCGCTGAAGGTCTACAGCGGCTCGCGTACTGCTAACGCACCCAGCGCCCACGACGCCTTCATGACCATCAACGACCCGGCCGTGCTGCAAAACCAGCTCGACAGCGCCAAGGCCCAGGGCCAATGGGTACTGGTGGACTACTACGCCGACTGGTGCGTGTCGTGCAAGATCATGGAAAAACAAGTGTTCGGCCAACCCCAAGTGATGGACGCGCTGAAAGACGTGCGCCTGCTACGCCTGGACGTCACCGCCGACAACGCCGCCAGCCGCGAGCTGCTCGGCCGCTACAAGGTGCCAGGGCCACCGAGCTTTGTGTGGATCGGCCCGGACGGTGAAGAACGCCGTGCCCACCGCATCACCGGCGAAGTGGATGCCGCCGCCTTCCTGCAACGCTGGACGCAAACCCGAGACGCGCCCTGATGCTGACCCTGACCATCGGTACCTTCGCCATCGCCCTGAATCACATCCTGCTGATCAGCGCGCTGATTCTCGCCACCCTGGTGGGCTGGCGCGTGGCCAAGCGCGGTGGTGAGAACCCGGAATCGGTGCTGTTCAGTCTGTTCCTGCTGGGCATGCTGGCCGCGCGCATCAGCTTTGTGCTGATGTACTGGAGCGACTACCGCAACGACTGGGTGCAGATGGTCGATCTGCGCGACGGTGGTTTTCTCGCGTGGCCCGGCGTGATCGTGCTGATCCTCGGCGCGCTGGTCTACGGCTGGCGCCGCCCGGCCTTGCGCAAACCGCTAAGCGCCGGGGTGGTCACAGGCCTGGTGTTCTGGGGCATGACCAGCCTGGCGTTGAACCTGTATGACAAGGGCTCGCAACTGCCGGATATCACCCTGCGCAACGCCAATGGCGACGTGGTGCAACTGGCCGACTACAAGGGCGGCCCGCTGGTGATCAACCTATGGGCGACCTGGTGCCCACCGTGCCGGCGCGAGATGCCGGTGCTCGAGCGCGCCCAACACCAACGGCCTGACGTGACCTTCCTGTTCGTCAACCAGGCCGAAAGCATGCAAAGCGTCAGTACCTTCCTGGCAACTCAGGGCCTGACGCTGGACAACGTGCTGTTCGACGCCAGCGGCCGCCTCGGCCAGGCCGTCGGCTCCATGGCATTGCCTACTACCCTGTTCTACCAAGCCGATGGGCGCCTGATCAACAGCCACCTGGGCGAGTTGTCCCAAGCCAGCCTGGCCCGCGCCATGGAACCCTTCGACACCGCCACAATAAGGAAACCCACATGCCAAGCCTCCGCCACCTGCTGACCCTGCTGCCCCTGACACTGGCGGCTACCCTGGCCCAGGCCGAAGACTGGCCGGCACCGATCAAACAGATCGAAGCCAAGGGCGCCAAGATCCTCGGCAAGTTCGACGCCCCGAGCGGCCTCACCGGCTACGCCGCGCAATACCAGAACCGCGGCATGGCGCTCTACCTGACCGCTGACGGCAACAGCGTAATCGCCGGCAACCTGTACGACGCCCAGGGCAATGACCTGAGCAGCGCGCCCCTGGAAAAACTGGTGTACGCGCCGATGGCCAAGGAAGTCTGGGCCAAGATGGAAAAAAGCAGCTGGATCCAGGACGGCGACGTCAAGGCGCCACGCATCGTCTACCTGTTCAGCGACCCCAACTGCCCGTACTGCAACATGTTCTGGGAACAGGCCCGCCCATGGGTGAAGGCTGGCAAGGTGCAGTTGCGCCACATCATGGTCGGCATCATCCGCGAAGACAGCCCGGGCAAATCCGCCGCACTGTTCGCCGCCAAAGACCCGCAAAAAGCACTTGAAGAACATGAGGCCGCCGGTAAAGGCAGCAAGTTGCAGGCACTGGCCAAGATCCCGGCGGATATCGAGGCCAAGCTCGATGCCAACATGAAGTTGATGGATGAATTGGAGTTGTCGGCGACGCCGGCGATTTTCTATCTGGATGACAAGGGTGGGTTGCAGCAACAGCAAGGGGCGCCTTCGCCGGAGAAGTTGGTGAAGATACTTGGGCCAAAATAAATGCCACACACCCGGCGTTGGCAATGCCCGCGATTTGCGGGCTTTGCGTACGAGGTAAATACCTCTGGCGCTAAACGACCTTCAGCTTGAAACCTTTCATTCCGTAGTCGTTTCCAGCCCCAGATGCGACATGGCTTACGATCTCCACCACTCCAAATGTCGCCTTGGCCGTGAACTCCCCCTTCAAGCTACGCCATTGCGTGGTGTTGGAAATATCTGTCGGCGGTATGAGAGGTTCACCGTTCACTGTGACGGAGAGGCGGGGGACGGAATGCACGCTTCCAATGCGCATAAAATCCCCGCTGAATTCATACTTCCTGCCGACTTCAAGTGGGCTATAACCTTTTGACAATACGATCCCATTTGATTTGTTGGTATACGTATAGTTCAACACATACCAGATGCCAGCACTGTCTTGCACGATCTTCAGGTCCCTGGGATCAGTGCCAGGCGTAATTTCCCAACCACCCCAACCGTTCTCAAAGTCCGAAAACTCTTCAAAAGGCGGCTCTTCAGGGTCGCCTTTACGCAAATTTTCCGAAGAAGCAGGTAATTCAATCGCATTCGCCGGCAACAGCGACAACTCTGGGTCGGTGGGAGGCTCACCCTCTTCATGACTGAAGGTTACAGCGGTGCTCAACGTCACCGAACCATAGTCATCAAACTCATTCAGTGCATCCCGAGAAAGATGCATGACGATGTGTGTCGCCTTGGCCTCCTCTTCGGTCACTTTATCTCCATTGCGAACCCAGAAACACGACGGATCACTGTCTGCCGGATTGCTCATGGCGAGAACCCACAATCCCTGCCCTTCATGGATCAATGGATAACGGCACAAATTAATCACGGCGCTGCCACCGAATTTACGCATATCCAACCATCGCCCCCCGTGTTCTTGCGTCACATCCTGAAACTTTGCAGCAGGTAAATCCTCAGGTTTGAAGTGACGAACAGTCAGCTCAGCGACAGCAGATGTGACACCCTCCCCGTCGACCACAGCGGAATACCTACTGGAGAATGTTCGTCCTATAAAAAGCGCAAACCATTCAGCGTCAATATTAATTTCAGTATCGCGATCACCATTGGCGACACCGGTAAAGGATACAACGGGGTTTTCGACATCATCGACGCGCGATATATACAACGTAATAGGAGTTCCAACTTCCATTCTACCGGGAGCGATGATGGCTTTTCCCCCATATCTTATAGCCATCGGATCTATGTTGTTATTTTGGTCAGCATACTGATATTGCGGAGCAATCGGTTCGTACGTTCTTGGTTTAGACGCGGTCGTGCTCATGAATGTAACTCCTCTGTTGAGCAGCCACTCACGTGCGTGGCTACCTGTATTCAACACCACGCCTAAATCATTTAGATACTGTCAGATCTCACAGTGCGTCCATGAGAGTCACTGCATTCTGATCAACGGTTCCTTCGTCCGTGAGTAGCTGTGGAACTACAGCCCCTCCAACTCCGCCATCAAATCACTCAACCGATCCACCTTCTCGGCACTGATCTCTTTGGCCGCCAATCCGTCGATATACTCGGCCAACTCCGCCACCGTGCTGCACTCGAACATCGCCCTGAGCGGCACATCCCGCTGCAAGGTCTTCTGCACACGCGAGGCAATCTGCGTGGCCAGCAGCGAATGCCCGCCCAGTTCGAAGAAGTTGTCTTGCACCCCGACCCGTTCAACCTTCAGCACCTCAGCCCAGATCGCGGCCAACCTGGTTTCCAGTTCGTTGCGTGGCGCCAGGTAGTCCTGGCTGTGCAACTGGCCGATGTCCAAATCAGGTAGAGCCTTGCGGTCGAGCTTGCCATTGGCGTTCAACGGCAGGCGGTCGAGCCACAGCCAGTGCAACGGCACCATGTATTCCGGCAGTTCGGCGCGCAGGCGTTGCTTGATGCGGTCCAGACGTTCGCTTGGGTTCAGCGCTTCGTCGACCGCCACCAGATAGCCCACCAAGTGCTTGCCATTGACGCCCTCCTGCACGCCCACCGCCCCATCGCGAACTTCCGGTTGCTCATGCAGGCGCGCTTCGATTTCACCCAGCTCGATGCGGTAACCGCGAATCTTCACTTGATGGTCGATACGTCCGACGTACTCCAGCACGCCATCACTGCGCCGACGTGCCAGGTCACCGGTGCGATACAACCGCTCCCCTGGCGTACCGAACGGGTTCGGTACAAACACCGGCGCGGTGCGCAGCGGATCGCTGACGTAACCACGACCCACGCCGATGCCCGCTACACACAACTCACCCACCGCCCCTTGCGGCACCAGCTCCAGTGCGCCGTCGAGCAGGTACAAACGGTTGTTATCCGTCGGCGTACCAATCGGCAGATAAGTGCCTCGGGTCGACGCCAGATCGACGCGGTAGAACGCCACATCGTCCGAGCACTCAGCCGGGCCATAAGCATTCACCAGGCCAATCTCTGGGTAACGCTGCAACCACTGATGGGCCAGCTCCGGCGGCATCGCTTCACCGGTTGGCAGCATCCAGCGCAGGCCGTCCAGGCTGATGCGGTCCTGGGCAAGCATGCCCTGGATCAGCGACGGCACGCTTTCCAGCACGGTGATGCCCTGGGCCTGTACATGCGCAAGCAGCCCCTGCGGATCGTGGGCGATGGTGTTCGGCACGATATCCACCCGTGCGCCAAACAGCGGCGCGGCGAGGAATTGCCACACGGAAATATCGAAGCTTTGTGAGGCGGTCTGAGCGATCACATCTGCCGGGCCCAGGTCGAGGTACGGCACCTTGCTCAACTGGTTATTGAGCATGCCGCGTTGTTCCACCATCACGCCCTTGGGCAAGCCGGTGGAACCCGAGGTGTAGATCACGTAGGCGAGATTATCCGGGCCGCTGTAGACGCCAGGGTTTTCATCACGCTCATCCAATGCTTCCCACACCAGCAGTTTGGGCCGGCCCGAGCAAGCGAACTCTTCCAGCAGTTGCTCGGCCTGTTCGCGACACGCCTCGGTGCACACCAACAACGGCGTACGGCTCAAGTCGATGATGCGGCTCAACCGCTGGCTTGGCAGGCCTGGGTCCAGCGGCAAGTAACCGGCACCGGCCTTGAAGCTGCCGATGATCATGCCCAGCAAGTCCAGGCTGCGTTCAGCCAGCAAGGCCACCGGTTGATCCAGGCCAACACCCGCCTTGATCAACGCATGCCCCAGGCGATTACTGCGACGGTTCAGCTCGGCATAGCTCCATTGCTGGTCGAGGCAACTGGCGGCGATGCGTTGCGGGTGGGCGACCACCTGTGCTTCGAACAGCTCGACATAGCTGCGTTCCAGCGGATACGCGTGCTCGCTCTGGTTGCAGCCGTCCAGCAGGAATGCACGTTCCTGCTCGCCAATCAGCGGCAGGTCGGCCATGTCGCCATGGAAGCCCTGCACCAGCGCCAGCAGCAGGCGCTTGAACTCGCCGAGCATGCCTTGCACGGTGGTTTCGTCGAAGTAGCGTTGGTCATAGGACAGGTGCAAGCCCAGATCATCGCCCGGGTAGCACACCGCCGTCAGCGGGAAGTTGGTGTGGGTGCGGCCAGAGTCCGAGGTGGCATTCAGGCTTTGTGCGCGGTCCAGCACCGAGACTTCCACCGGGGCGTTTTCAAACACGAACAGGCTGTCGAACAGGGGTTGGCCCTTGGGCAGTTCGCTGTGTTCCTGAATGGTCACCAGCGGCAGGTATTCGTACTCGCGCAGTTGCATATTGCTGTCGAGCAAACTGCTCAGCCATTGGCGCACGCTGCACGGCTGATCGTCCTCAGGCAGCTTCACCCGCAGTGCGATGCTGTTGATGAACAGCCCGACGGTGCGCTGCATCTCGGGCATTTCCACCGGACGCCCAGCCACGGTGACGCCAAACAGCACGTCGCGATCGCCGCTCAAGCGGCGCAGTACCAACGCCCAAGCCGCTTGGGCGAAGGTGTTGACGGTCAACTGATGGGCCTGGGCCAGTTCACGCAATTGCGCACCATCACGGGCATCAAGACGGGTGTAGCAGTCACCCACCACCATGCCGCCATGGCCTGCGTGGTCACGCATAAATGGCCGGTCACTCGGGATCGGCGTGGTGCGCTCGAAACCTTGCAAGTTCTGTTGCCACCACTGGCGCGCCTCATTCAGGTTCTGGCGTTGTAGCCAGGCGATGTAGTCGCGGTAGCGCGGCGGTGTTGCCAGTTGCGCCTCGCGGCCTTCGCCCAGGGCCATGTAGATATCGAAGAAGTCATTCATCAGCAGCGAACGGCACCAGGCATCGATCAGGATGTGGTGGTTGCTCATCATGAACCAGTAGCGCTCCGCGCCGACGCGAATCAAACGCAGGTGGAATGGCGCCTGGTTGAGCAGATCAAAACCAGCTTCGCGCTCGCTCTTGAGCAAGGCTTGCAGGCGCGGCTCCTGCTCATGTTCCGGGTCATGGCTCCAATCCAGGTATTCAACCGGCGTACTGCCCGGCTTGTGGATCACTTGCAACATGTCTTCGCCGACGTTCCAGCAGAACGACGCGCGCAGGGCTTCGTGACGAGCGATCACCGCCTGCCAGGCTTGGGCGAAACGCTGCGGGTCCAGGGCGCTGTTGATGCGGTAACGGTCCTGCATGTAGTACAGGCCGGTGCCCGGCTCCAGCAGGGTATGCAGCAACAGCCCTTCCTGCATGGGCGTGAGCGGGTACACATCCTCGATGGCGCTGGCCGGTACTGGTAGCGCATCCAGTTGCGCTTGGGTCAGGTGCGCCAGGGGAAAGTCGGAAGGCGTGAGGCCACCGGCATCATCCTTGAGGCAATGGGCAACCAGGCTTTGCAGTTCGGCCAGGTAGGCGTCGGCCAATTCACGGATGGTCTGTGGGTCGTGACGTTCGCGGCTGAAGGTCCAGCGCAGCACCAATTCACCGCCATACACCTGGCTGTCGACGCTCAGGGTGTTGGGCAACGGTGCATCCGGATCATGGGCGATGCCAGCCGATTCATCCAGCGGATGGAACAGCGCATCGCTGCCGAAGCTCTGGTCGAACTGGCCGAGGTAGTTGAAGGTGATTTCGGCGCTTGGCAGCGCGGCCATGGTCTGTTTGATCAGGTCATCTGCGAGGTAGCGCAGCACGCCATAACCCAAACCTTTGTGCGGTACGCCGCGCAGTTGCTCCTTGATCGCCTTGATCGAGTCGCCCTGCCCTGCCTGCGGTGTCAGGCGCAGCGGATAAGCACTGGTGAACCAGCCGACACTGCGGGTCAGGTCGAGGTCATCGAACAGGGTTTCACGGCCGTGGCCTTCCAGCTGGATCAGCGCCGAGGCGTGGCCGCTCCAGCGGCACAACACGCGGGCCAAGGCGGTCAGCAGCAGGTCGTTGACCTGGGTGCGGTAGGCACTTGGCGCCTGTTGCAGCAACTGGCGCGTGTGTTCGGCGTCCAAGCGCACGCTGACCGTGTCGGCGTCGCGATTGCGCAGCGAGCCCCGGGGACGGTCCACCGGCAACGCCACCGCAGGGCCGGCCAACTGGTCTTGCCACACGCACAGTTCTTCACGCAGGGATTCGCTGCCGGCATAGGCCTGCAAGCGCGACGCCCAGTCTCGCAACGCACTGGTCTTGGCCGGCAGGCTGACGGCTTGGCCGTCGCTCAACTGGCGGTAGACCGTTTGCAGGTCTTCCAGCAACACGCGCCACGACACGCCGTCCACCACCAAGTGGTGAATCGCGATCAGCAGGCGTTGCTGACCTTCAGGGCCGTCCACCAGCAGGGCGCGCAGCAGCGGGCCGTGTTGCAGGTCGAGGCTGCGTTGGGTGTCGGTGAACAGCGCGGTGCACTGCGCCATGTCACGCACTTGCGCCTGCATCAGCACGCCACCTTGAGGCACAGCCAAATGCTCGGCGTGCCATCTGGCATCGCGCCGGGTGAAGCTCAGGCGCAGGGCGTCGTGGTGTTCCAGTACCGCCAGCAGGGCTTGCTCCAGGCGATGGGGTTCCAGCAGTTGCAGCGGCTTGAGCAACAATGCCTGGTTCCAGTGCTGACGCTGTGGAATCTCGGTGTCGAAGAACCAATGCTGAATCGGCGTAAGGCCCGAGCCTCCGGTGAGCACGCCCTGCTCCGCCGTGACCTGCTCGGAGCGCGTGGCGACGGCCGCCAGGGTTTGCACGGTCTGGTGCTGGAACAGGTCACGCGGGCTGAAATGAAGCCCCACCTGCCGCGCGCGGCTGACCACCTGGATCGACAGGATCGAGTCGCCACCCAGTTCGAAGAAATTATCGTCTAGGCCGACTTGCTGCACGTTCAACACCGACGCCCAGATCGCCGCGAGGGTTTGCTCCAGCTCATTGCGTGGCGCCACGTACTGTTGACGGTTGGCCTCGGGGTCCGGTTGCGGCAAGGCGCGGCGGTCGAGCTTGCCGTTGGCGGTCAGCGGCATGCTGTCGAGCACGATCAGGTGCGCGGGCACCATATAGTCCGGCAGTTGCGCCTTGAGATGAGCCTTCAAGGCGTCGCGCAGAGCGCCGTGTTCCGCATCGCTGACCAGGTATGCAACCAGCTGTTTGCCACTCGGCGAATCCAGCGCCAGCACCACCGCTTCACGTACGGCGTCGTGTTCCAGCAGGCGGGTTTCGATCTCGCCCAGTTCAATGCGGAAGCCGCGAATCTTCACCTGATGGTCGATACGCCCCAGGTACTCCACCAAGCCATCGGCGCGTTGGCGCACCAGGTCGCCGGTGCGGTACAGGCGGCCGCCATTGCTGGCAAACGGATCGGCAACAAAGCGCTCCGCCGTCATGCCTGGGCGTTCGTGATACCCCTGGGCCAGGCCAGCGCCACCGATGTACAACTCCCCCGTCGCACCTTGAGGCACCAATGCCAGGTCGGCGTCGAGGATGTACGCCACACGGTCACCGATGATGCTGCCAATCGGCACGCTGCCGGCGCCCTCTTCCAATTGCTCAGGCGCCAGGCTGGCCAGCGGCATCACCACCGTCTCAGTTGGGCCATAGGCGTTGAAAAACACCTTCGGTTGGAACGCTGCCCGGATGCGCTGCAAGTGTTCACCGGTCAGCGCTTCGCCACCGGTGATGCACATGCGCACCGGCAAGGTCTGTTGCTGGGTAGCCAGCCACTGCGCCAACTGGCTGCCGTAGCTTGGGGTGAAGCCCAGGACAGTGATGCGATGGGTACGGATCAGCGCGCAGATTTCTTCGGCATCCCACTGCCCTTGAGCACGCAATACCACCTGCGCACCACTGAGCAACGGCACCAGCAGACGCTCGGTGGCGGCGTCGAAATTGATTGAATAAAAATGCAGCTCGCAGTCGTCCGGGCGCATGCCAAAGCGCTGGATCACCGCCGCACAGTGCATGGCGATTTCACCGTGGGACACCACCACGCCTTTGGGCTTGCCGGTGGAGCCGGAGGTGTAGATCAGGTACGCCTGGTGTTGCGGCAGGCTGATAAAAGGCAACTCGCCGGACGGGTAATTGGCCAATACGGGAAGGTCATCTTCCAGGCACCAGCACGCCACAGTGGCCGGCAGTTCGCCGAGGGCTTCGAACATCGCCGCATCGCTGAGCAACAGGCCGATGCCGCTGTCTTCGATCATGTAATGCAGGCGGTCGAGCGGGTATTCCGGGTCCAACGGTACATAGGCGCCACCGGCCTTGAGGATCGCCAGCAGGCCGATCACCATTTCCAGCGAGCGCGGCAGCGCCAGGCCGACGCGCACCTGCGGGCCGACGCCACGTTCACGCAGCATCCAGGCCAGGCGGTTGGCACGTTCGTTCAATTCGCGGTAGCTGAGTGTGACGCCGGCAAACGTCAACGCTGGAGCATCAGGACGATTAATCGCCTGCTGGCTGAACAGTTGATGGATGCACTGGTCGAGGCGGTGCTCGCCTTTTTCGACACCCAGGCTGTCTTGCAACGCTTGTTGCTCCACGACGCTGAGCAATGGCAACTCGCTGAGGCGCTGCTGCGGATTCGCGATCAAGGCTTCCAGCAGATTGCGCCAATGCTCGGCCATGCGCGCAATGCGCGGCTCATCAAACAGGTCGGTGCTGTAGGTCAGGCAGCAACCCAGGCGATGGTCGAGGTCGGTGACTTCCAGGTTCAAGTCGAACTTGGTGGCACGGGCATCGTTGGCCAGGTACTCCACGGTCATGCCGGCCAACTGGCGGCTTTGCTGGAATTCCCAGCGCTGCACGTTGCACATCACTTGGAACAGCGGGTTGTACGCCGCACTGCGGGGCGGTTGCAGGGCTTCCACCAAGTGGTCGAACGGCAAGTCCTGGTGCGACTGGCCTTCGATCACAGTGTGACGCACGTGCTCGAACAGCTCGGCCACATTCATCTGCCCACTGAGCTGGCAACGCAGCACTTGGGTGTTGAGGAACGCACCGATCAACCCTTCGCTTTCCGGGCGAATCCGGTTGGCCACCGGCGCGCCGATGCGCAGGTCGGTCTGGCCGCTGTAGCGGTAGAGCAGCACGGCCAGGGTGGCGGTCATGGTCATGAACAGGGTCAGGCCGCGCTCGGCATTGAAGGCGCGCACGCGGGCGGCCAGGTCATCGCTCAAATCGAAACGGTACAGCTCGCCCTGGTGACTTTGCACCGGCGGGCGTGGGCGGTCGCCGGGCAGTTCCAACAGCGGGTGTTCACTGCCCAGTTGCTGCGTCCAGTAATCCAGCTGGCGCTGGCGCTCACCGGACTCCAGCCACTGGCGCTGCCACACGCTGTAGTCCAGGTAGTGCACCGGCAACGGCGCCAGGGGCGATAGGCGTTCATCGATAAACGCTTCGTAAAGCGCACTGAGTTCACGGGCAAAAATGTCCATGGCCCAGCCTTCGGTGACGATATGGTGCAGGGTCAGCACCAGGTAGTGTTCCTGCTCGCCGGCCTTGACCAGGCACGCGCGCAATAACGGACCGGTTTCCAGGTTGAACGGCGTATGCGCTTCGTGATCGGCCAGGCGTTGCAATCGCAGCTGGCGCTCGGCTTCATTCAGCGCTGAAATGTCCTGCCAGTCCATGCGCAGGTCGGTTTGCGCCGAGACCTTTTGATAAGCCACGCCATCGACACTTGGGAAGGTGGTGCGCAGGGTTTCATGGCGCATGATCAAGGCCTGCAACGCCGCCTCGAAACGCCCCACATCCAGCACGCCACGCAGGCGCGCCATGCCACCGACGTTGTAGGCCGGGCTGTCTGGTTCCATCTGCCAGAGGAACCACATGCGCTGCTGGGAATAGGAGAGCGGCACCGGTTGGTTGCGGTCGACCTTGGCGATAGCGGTTTGCTGGTTACGCTGGCCCGACGCCTGGATCAGCCCCACCTGCTCGGCAAACGCCCCCAGCTCACTGGCTTCAAACAGGGTGCGCAACGGCAGCTCGACGTCACACGCCTGGCGTGTGCGGGAGATGATTTGCGTGGCCAGCAACGAGTGGCCGCCAAGGGCGAAGAAGTCATCGCGCAGGCCGATGCGTGGCAGGCCAAGGACTTCGCGCCAGATCGCGGCGACCTGCTGTTGCAACGGGGTTTGTGGCTCCACGTGTTCACGGGTTTGCCACACAGGTGCAGGCAGCGCGCGGCGGTCCAGCTTGCCGCTGGGGCTCAGGGGCATGGTGTCCAGGCGCATCAGCAGCGCGGGCACCATGTACTCCGGCAGCTCAGTGGCCAGGGCGGTTTTTACCTCATCTTCATCCAGCTCGGTATGGGCGGTGTAGTAACCGATCAACTGTGCGTCGCGCACCAGCACCACCGCCTGGGCGATACCGTCCAGGGCCAGCAGGCGTGCTTCGATTTCTTGCGGCTCCACACGGAAACCACGCAGCTTGACCTGCTGATCCAGCCGGCCTAGGTATTCGAGCACACCGTCGGCACTCCAGCGTGCACGGTCACCGGTACGGTACAGACGAGCGCCGTGGTGATCGGCGACAAAACGCTCGGCGGTCAACCCCGCGCGGCCAAGGTAACCCCGGGCCAAGCCGATGCCACCGATGCACAACTCGCCTGGCACGCCCAGCGGCACAGGATTGAGGTGCTCGTCGAGCACACAGCAGATCACATTGCCCAGCGGCCGGCCAATCGGCGAGCGCTCGCCGTCTTCGGCGCGGCAGTGCCAGTGCGTCACGTTGATCGCGGTTTCGGTGGGGCCATAACGGTTGTGCAATTGCACCGCCGGCAGTTGCGCCAAGACGCGGTTGCGCAACTCGGCCGGCAACGCTTCACCGCCAGAGAACAAGCGGCGCAGGCTGGTGCATTCGCTCACCAAGGGTTCGTCGATAAACAGCTGCAACAGCGGCGGCACAAAGTGCAGCGTGGTCACGCCGTGCTCTTGCACCAACTGCGCGATGCGGTGCGGATCGCGATGTTCGCCGGGGCCAGCCAGTACCAAGCGGCAACCGGTGATCAGCGGCCAGAAGCACTCCCACACCGACACGTCAAAACTGATCGGCGCTTTTTGCATCAGCACGTCGGTGTCGTTCAACTGGTAAGTGGCTTGCATCCACTGCAAGCGCTCGGCCAAGGCCGCGTGAGTGTTGCCCACGCCTTTGGGCTGGCCGGTAGAACCGGAGGTGTAGATCACGTAGGCGAGGTTGTCGCCATTGAGATGCAGACCCGGCGGCTGGGTGGGCCAGCTGTCCAGGTGCAGGCTGTCCATGGCGATCACGCACACGCCATCAGCCGTGGGCAGTTGCACCAACAGCGCGGTCTGGGTCAGCAGCAGATGTACGCCACTGTCCTTGAGCATGTAGGCCAGGCGGTCGGCGGGGTAGTCCGGATCAAGCGGCACATAGGCGCCACCGGCCTTGATGATTGCCAGCAGTCCGATCAGCAATTGCGGCGAACGCTCGGCGGCGATCGCCACGCATACGTCCGGGCCGACGCCTTTGTCACGCAGGTAATGGGCCAGGCGGTTGGCCTGGGTGTGCAGTTGGGCAAAGGTCAGGCTGCCGTCCTGCCAGACCAGTGCGGTAGCGTCCGAAGTCTGCCGGTTGAGCAATTCGGGGAGCCATTGCTCGGCGGGCGCACACGGCGCTTGGCTCCAGGGTTGCTGTTCGTCTTGCTGCATCAGCTTGAGGTCGCCGATGGCTTGCTGGGGTTGGTCGCACACCGCTTGCAGCAGCTGGGTGAAGTGCTCGGCCAGGCGCTCGATGGTGCGGGTTTCGAACAGCTCGTCGGCGTAGTCGAACGACAGGCTCAGGCGCCCGTTGCGGTCCTCTTCACTGTGCAGTTGCAGGTCGAACTTGGCTTCGCGGCTGTGCCATGGCAGCTCATCGGCGAGCACGCCCGGCAGGCGGCGCAATGCACTGAGGTCGCGTTGCTGGTGATTGAACATGACCTGGAACAGGCCTTGTTCGCGGGCCTGCGGGAAGGCTTCGAGCAGTTGCTCGAACGGCAAGTCCTGGTGGGCCTGGGCGCCCATCGCCGTCTCGCGGGTGGCGGCCAACAGCGCGTCGAACGACAGGCGGCTGTCCAGTTCAGCACGCAACACCAGCGTGTTGATGAAGAAGCCGATCAAGCCCTGGGTTTCCTGGCGCGGACGGTTGGCGTTGGGCACGCCGATGCGGATATCACGCTGGCCGCTGTAGCGGTACAGCAAGGTCTGGAACGCCGCCAGCAACAGCATGAACGGCGTGGACAGGTTGGCCTGGGCGGTCTGGCGAATCGCTTCGCTGAGGCCCGCATTCAACCGCACGGTATGGCGCGAGGCGCTGTTGCGGTGATGCGCCGAGCGCGGGTGGTCGGTGGCCAGGCTCAGGGTCGGATGCTCCTCGCCGAGTTGCGCCTTCCAGTAAGCCAGTTGCCGCTGGCCTTCGCCCTCGGCCAGCCATTGGCGCTGCCAACTGCCGTAGTCGGCGTATTGCAGGGCCTGGGGCGGCAGTTCCAGGCTTTGGCCTTGGGCAGCGGCGGCGTACAGGCGGGAGAACTCGTCGATCAAAATGTTGAGCGACCAACCGTCGGCGATGATGTGGTGCAGGGTCACTAGAAGTTGGTGGTCTTCATCATCCAGACGAACCAGGGTCACCCACAGCAGCGGGCCTTTTTCCAGGTCGAACTGAGTGCGTGCTTCGTCCTCACGGATCTGTTGCGCGCGGGCTTCGCGTTCGGCCAAAGGCAGGTCGCTGAGGTCGATGACTTGCAGCTCGAAATCAGCCTTGGCATCGACGCGCTGGAAGGCCTGGCCATCGCGTTCATAGAAACGTGTGCGCAGCGCTTCGTGGCGTTGGATCAGTTGCTGGAAACTGGTGCGCACCGCGTCTTCGTCCAGCTCGCCGCGCAGGCGCAAGGCGCCGGGGATGGTGTAGGCGCTGCTATGGGGATCCAGTTGCCAGGTGATCCACAGGCGGTTCTGCGCCAGGGATTGGGGCAGTTCATCCTGGCGCGACAGGCGGTGGATGGCGCCTTGGGCGACGCCACCGTCCTGCTGCAATTGCGCGACATTCGTGGCGAAGCCTTGCAGGGTTGGCGCTTCGAACAGCATGCGCAGGTTCAGCTCCAGGCCCAGGGTTTCGCGCAAGCGCGCCACCACTTGGGTGGCGGTGATGGAGTTGCCGCCGAGCAGGAAGAAGTGGTCATCGGCGGCGACGGTTGCGACATGCAACTGCTCGCACCAGATCGCAGCGATCCTGTTTTGCAGTTCGGACTCCAACACCGCATCACCGACCTGGGTTTGCACCTCGGGAAACTGCGCGTAGCTATCGAGGCTGCCATCGGCGTGACGCAAGCCACACGCCGCCCGCTGCACCTTGCCGCTGGAAGTCTTGGGCAGCGCACCGGGATTGAGCAGCACCACCACGCTCGGCGCCTCTTGATAAGCCTCGGCAACCGCTTGGCGAATCGCCTTGATCAACGCTTCGGGCGGCAGGATTTTCTGCACGCTGCGGCTGATCTCGGCGGCAATGCCGATGCCTTCTAGGCCCCGGTCATTCACGGCAAACGCCGCAACCCGGCCCTTGCGCACCACTTCCACTTCGCGCTCGATGGTCTGCTCGATGTCCTGGGGGTACAGGTTGTGGCCGCGCACGATCAGCAGGTCTTTCAAGCGACCAGTGATGTACACCTCGCCAAAGCGCATAAAACCCAGGTCGCCGGTGCGCAACCAGGTACGCCCGGCGTGCTGCACGAAGGTCTTGGCAGTGGCCTCGGGGTTGCGCCAGTAACCGTGGGCGATGCTTGGGCCGGTGGCCCAGAGTTCGCCAACGCTATTGTCTGGCAACTCTGCCAGGGTCTGCGGGTCGACGATCAGCACCGCGTGTTCCGGCTGGCTGGTGCCGCAACTCATGATCGCAGCGCCCTGCCCCGGCTCGGCGCGGTTGGCGGCCAGCGCTTGTTCGTCCATGCGCATGGCCGGGATGCCACGGCCACGGCTGCCGCCGGCGACGAACAGGGTCGCTTCGGCCAGGCCATAGGAGGCGAAGAAATTATCTGGTGTGAAACCGCAGGCAGCGAACTTCTCGGCGAAGCGCTCCAGGGTGTCGAGACGGATTGGCTCGGAGCCGGAATAGGCCACGCGCCATTGGCTCAGGTCCAGGCGTTCCAGGGCCGACTCGCTGACCCGCTCGGTGCACAGGCGATAGGCGAAATCCGGGCCGCCGCTGATGGTGCCGCCGTACTCGCTGATCGCCTCGAGCCAGCGCAATGGGCGACCGAGGAAGTACGCCGGTGACATCAACACGCACGGCACGCCGCTGAAGATCGGTTGCAACAGGCCGCCGATCAGGCCCATGTCGTGGTACAGCGGCAACCAACTGACGATCACGTCATCCGGGTTGAGGTCGATGCCAAAGCCGCGACGGATCAGCACTTCGTTGGCCACCAGGTTGCCGTGGCTGACTTGCACGCCCTTGGGCAGCGCGGTGGAGCCGGAGGTGTATTGCAGGAAGGCGATGTCGTCGGCATGCAGGTCAGGGGCGACCCAGCGATCGGCAATCTGCGCATCGAGGGTATCGACACTCAATACCGGCGGCGCATTTTCGATCTGCGCCAGGCCATCGCCGAGGCTGGCGATAGTCAGCAGCAGGCGCGGTTCGGCGTCACTGATGATCGACAGCAGGCGCTCCTGGTGATGGCGACGGGTGGACTCCGGTGGATACGCAGGTACCGCGATCACCCCAGCGTACAGGCAACCAAAGAACGCCGCGACGTAATCCGGGCCGCTAGGGAACAACAGCACCGCACGGTCGCCGAGCGCCGCATCGGCCTGCAACGCGGCGGCGATGGTGCGGGCACGCCTGTCGAGGTCGCGATAGCTGAGCACAACGTTCTGCTCGGCGGATTCGGCAAGGAAGCGCAAGGCCACCTGGTCCGGGGTTTGCGCGGCGCGACGTTGAAGGGACTGGACCAATGTGCGGGGAAGTTCGAAGGCGTCCATCATGGGGTTCCTGCCTGAAATCGGCTTACGGGGAAATCGGGGAATGTGAGGCGCTCAACCAGCAGCCAGTTGCCGTGCCGCGTCATTGCGCCAGCGGGCCAGGTGCTCGTCGGCATAGCGCCGCACGCAGCGCAGTACGGCGCTTTCGTGCTGCACGAGGAAGAAGTGGTGACCGTCGAACATGTCCAGGGAAAAACCGCTGGCCGCGTCGGTTTGCCAGTCGAGCAATTGGTCGGCGCGCACCGTGTCTTGCTTGCCGCCCAACACATGGATCGGCATACCCAACGGCTCGCGCTGGCCGTAGGTGAAGCTGCCGCACAGCAGAAAATCGGCGCGCAGGATCGGCAGCATCAACTGCATCAACTCAGCATTGGCCAGGACCTCTTCGGCGGTGCCCTGCAGTTCGCGCAGGCGGTCGATCAGCTGTTCGTCGGTTTTTTCGACGGCGTATTCGCTGACATCGCGATGTGCCGGGCCCGCTGTGCCGGACGCGAATAGCGCCAAGGGCGCCGGGGCATTACGCGCGGCCAAAGCGTGGGCCAGTTCGAACGCCAGCAGCCCGCCGAGGCTATGGCCAAACAGCGCATAAGGGCCGTCCAGGTCGCGACTGATTTCATCTGCAAGCTGCGCTGCCAAGGTTTTGATATCGCGCTGCAAGGGTTCGCCCAGGCGCATGCCACGGCCCGGCAGCTCTAGCGGACACACCTGCAACCACTCCGGCAAAGCGCGGCGCCAGCGCGCGTAAACCATGGCACTGGCGCCCGAATAAGGCAGGCAGAACAGGCGCAGCCGCGTTGGTGTACTCATCGCTTGAGGACTCCAAACTGAAACATGCTGTGTGCACGATCGAAACCCATCTCGCTCTCCTGCGGGTGCTGATCCTTGGCCGTTTCACTAACGAGCCTGTCACCCATGAGAACGGACGGCAGCGGCAAATAATTAGTCGCGGGGGATGAGCGAGACGTGGTTCACACCTTCCGGGAAGGCATAAGATTAGTTCGTCTTCTCATTTGACAATCATTATCATTAAGCCTAATTTGTTGCCCGATGTGTAGGAGGCCTCAGCAAGGACGCCCTCCCCTAACCTCTTTAGCAATCAGGTGAATTCCATGACGGAACCCGTATCCACAGGCAGGTGTGACTCACCGCTTCTTCAGGCATTTGTCGACAATCGGCTGATCCTGGTGAAGATCGCAGCACGTATCACCGGCTGCCGTTCACGCGCCGAAGACGTGGTGCAAGACGCCTACTTCCGACTGCAATCGGCACCGACGATCACCTCATCGTTCAAGGCCCAACTCAGTTATCTGTTCCAGATCGTGCGCAACCTGGCGATCGACCACTACCGCAAGCAGGCACTGGAGCTCAAATACTCGGGGACGGAAGAGGAAGGCTTGAATGTGGTCATCCACGGCGCTTCACCGGAAACCTCCCACATCAATTTCAACACGCTGGAAAACATCGCCGACGCCCTGACCGAGTTGCCACAGCGCACCCGTTACGCGTTCGAGATGTATCGCTTGCATGGCGTACCGCAGAAGGACATCGCCAAGGAATTGGGCGTATCACCGACGCTGGTGAACTTCATGATTCGCGATGCGCTGGTGCATTGCCGCAAGGTGTCGGGCAGCCATAGCGATACGTTTGCGCGGCGGGTCTGAACCCCTTATAGCCAAGCGCACCCAAACTGCCATGTAGTGAGCGGGCTTGCCCCGCGCTGGGGGGGGCGAAGCCGCCCTAAAACCCGACAGCCGAGTTCTACCTGGAAGAACGGGGCGGCTGAATTAGGGCGGCTTGCCCCCCAGCGCGGGCGATGCGGCGACCCGACAAGCCCGCTCACTACAAAGAGCGTCCGAGCTTTAGACCAATCCACACCGATCAAAAAACCGCTCGCGCCCCAGGATCATCAGCGCCGCACGCTTATGGGGGAAATCGAACTCCTTATCGCAGTGGAAGCACTGGTTCTGCATGTGGCCGATCATCTTCGCGTTGTCAGCACGCGGCTCCGCCACCACGCGCTGGGTGCGTGGGTCATCCAGAAACAGGTAGTGCACCAACGCAGATAGCCAACTCGCGACTTTGTGCGGGCCACGGTGATGTTCTTCCCCCACCAGCATGTGAATGCCACGGTCATAGTCGCCAGCAGCGTAGAACGGTGCGATGCGGTCTTCCTTGGCCCAGTAGGCTTCGAAATAAGCGAAGGGTTCGTCATCGAAGCATCCGATCAGCGTGAGGGTGTGCGGATCGGCTTCCAACTTGTCCAGGTATTCGCGGTGCTGTTCCAGGCTGCCGCTTTCCTGCCAGAAACTCGCCACGCGCTCGCTGTTCTGCCAGCGGTTGAAGCGCGCCAGGTCCACATCAATTTCAACGGTGCGCAGGGAAATCCAAGCGCCCAGGCGTGCGTCAAAACGCCGGTACACCTCACCACGCGGCTTGGGTGCGCGAGCGGGGTGGCGCTTGCCATTGCTGATGACCATCTGTTGCGGGTAGCTGCCAGTCACCGATTGCCCGAGCCACGGCTGGGGCAGTTGCCAGAACAGCGTGCGCTCGCAATGAAATTGCCCGACCACCTCGGTGGCAACCAGCAGGCCACTGCGCAAGGCGTCTTCAGCCGCATGTTCAAGGTGCCAAACCAGGTGCTGGCGAGCAGGCTCCTTGACGAACAACCAGTAACTGGCCGCCCATAAGGCGCGCGCCGGGGCGACGTGGTTGGCGTCCTGCAAATGCACGTGCAACACGTCGCCCCGCTCAAGGCGTAAACGCACCAGCGGCTGGCCTTCCAGGGTCAGGCTCAGGTGGGCGTCGGTTTCATCGGCATTCAAGGCGGGCCCGGCCGGCAGCGGCAGGGTCGACAGGTCTTTCAGATTGGACATGGGAGGGGCTCACGATAATCGTCGACAGATAGAGAAGTGACGTGAGCCAGGGGTAGAAATTTAGCCCGTCAGGGCGTGGGCATGACATTGGTGCGTTAGGGTTCGAAGAGTTTCAGCATCTGGCCATTCCCGCATCTACTGACGTTATGCGGGAATGGCCAGATGCTGAATATCACACTCTACTGTCAGGGTTTAATCCACATATGAAAGAAGTCCAAGAAGCTATAGTCACGGCAATATAACTTCATGGTTTTTATCCCCGCCGCCGAACTGAAGTCAGCCCACACATTTGACCACTGAGTCAACGTCAGATCATCAATCAGATTCCCTTGATCATCAAAGAGTTCAGCGCGCAAATAAAAGTGCACCCAGGTTATCGCAAATTTCAAACGGGTCAACGACTCATCGAATGTAATCAGAAGTTGCTGCTGATCAATATTGGAGTGAATGTTTTTGCACACCGCGATTGAATTTCCTACGCGCATTCCCGGAAGAGCGTACGCAAAAGTATCGATACCCGCCACCCCATTGGACCCACTCAACAAATCAATCTTCATATGGTTAACCGTGATACTCCCCCCCGCCGAAATCAGACTTAACGGCTCCGTCTCAAAATCCTGTTCTTCAAAGCGAGCCTGCAGTATCTGGCGAATTTGATAAGTATCGCGACTCAACTCAGTGGCCAGATTTTTATCATTGAGGCCCTTGTAACTCACATAAATCACTAATGTGAGCCCCGCATAGTCCTGGAACAAGTGTAAAAAATCGCGATCAACTGTCAAATCTAGCCCCTTTGTTACTTGATTTCCATCCAGCTTTTCCCCCTGGAGTAAGTGGTGGGTTATTGGCGTAGAACTTCCATCCAAGCCTTGCAGATCGAACCAAACACGCATATTTGTAGACGCGAAGGGTATAGCGCCTAACGTGCAACGGATCAGTTCGCGAATCTCTCTAAGGTCCAAAACCTTGCCTTTGGCTTGAGGCATAGCCGGTATCGGTTGATCAGAGTCTTTTATGCGTTGCACTGTGAGCACGAGTGTTATGGATTGTACCGAGACAGAGCCACTGGTCACCCAATAAGTAATATAGGCTTCACCATCAATAAACAGAGCAATCATCGCTTCCGTGAGTTCGAACACAACAAATCCGTTGGCTTTATCTCCGGGCTTAGGCTCTAGCAGAATATCATCAAGTCCTTCCCCCACTATCTTCACGTCAATTAGATGGTCGTTATCAATCTCTGGATATTTAACCTCAAGTTCGTATATCCAGGGTTTTGCAGTTGATAAAATAGGATAAAGCAAGTTCCCATTCATTGCCTGCCGTACGGTGGGCGCCGGGGGTTCAGCGATAAAGCTGCAGATGCTGTTACTGGACAAACCTTTAGACGTATTCATGGTCAACCTCCAACGGAAGGGGACAGTAAACAAGCTCTTAGATCAAGAACTAGGCTGACCGCCCCACATGGCGTTGGCTACTGTCGAAGTTGACAGGTTTTTCTTCCGTCCGATAGACGGTCGTTCAGGGCGTGGGCATCACATCGATGCGGTAGGGTTCGAAGATTTTCAGCAACTCGCCGTTGTCCCGCAGGCGCTTGAGCAACCCGGCAAACGCTTCGCCGGTAATCGGCGCCTTGGGTCGCAGCAACGCATAGTGGTGATAGACCTGATCGATGCGTTCCGACACCAGGAACTGCGCGGCCATCTCCGCGTTGCGCACCATGAAATCACTGAGGTATGAGCGGGTGACCAAGGCAATGTCCGCACGCCCGCGCGCCACCATCAACAGGTTGCTGTCATGGGAATAGGTCAACGTGGCGTTGAAGTGCTCGGCCATGTACTTGGGGTCGGGGTTGAAGTTGGCAAAGGCGTAGTGATAACCGCTGAACACCGCCAGGCGTTTGCCGGTGAGGTCGGCGAAATAGTCCTGGCCGCGACCGGCCTCACGCTGGGCGACGAAGATTTCTGCGTCTTCCAGGCCCATATCGACACTGGTGTGAGCAATTTTCTGCCAGCCCCAGTCAGGGTTCTCGAAGATCGCCATGTCGACGCGGCCCTGCTCAAAGTCCCGGAAACGCCGGGGGATCGAGGTGGGTACCAGCACAAATTGGTAATCGCTTTGCGAGGCATTGAGCGCCTCAACCAGTTGCGGCAGCAGTCCGGTGTCTGCGCCCTGCTCCGGGCGCACCGTGTAGGGTGGGAAATGTGCCGCGCCGATCCTCACCAACTGCGCAGCCGAAGCCGGCATCCAGCCCACGGTGCCCAGTGTCCATAAAGCAAGTCCTGCAGCCAGCCGCCAGGGCGAAAACATCAAGGCACACACCGTTCAATACACTGATGGCAATAAGCTAGGCGTTTTCCTCTGGAGAGACAACTTTCCAACGTCAAATTAATAGCTTGCGCCTCAATCCGCCTTCAGAACCATCAACAGGGCTTCTTCGGCCAGTTGCTCAAGCGTGAGGCTGCCCTCGGCACGGAACCACGTGGTGGTCCAGGACAAGGCCCCCGTGAGAAAGCGCCGCGTGATAAACACATCGCCCTTGATATAGCCGGCCGCCTTGGCCTCCCCCAGCACCTGCAACCAGATAGCTTCGTAGACATCGCGCAGCGCCAGCACCTGTGCCTGGCCTTCGGCCGACAGCGAGCGCCACTCATACACCAACACCGCCATGGCCTCGCCGCTGCCGCCCATGATCGACTGCAATTCGCAGCGGATCAGCGCCAGCACGCGTTCACGCACGTTCGTCGCTTCTTCAAGGGAGGCACGCATCATCGCGGTGTTGTAGTGGATGGTTTCTTCCATCACTGCCCGTAGGATCTCGTCCTTGCTCTTGAAGTGATGAAAGATGCTGCCGGACTGGATGCCCACGGCGCTGGCCAGGTCACGCACCGTGGTGCGCTCGTAGCCCTTGTTACGAAACAGGTGGGCCGCGGTTTGCAACAACTTGCCCCGGGCACTGTCGGGGTCGGTCAATTGGCCGCCGTCGACCATGGTGCGCATCACCCGCAGGGCTTTGTGCTCATCCATGTTGCTCTCCTCACCTTTACTTCTACGGACGTCTTGGCCGGCAATTTAGGCCGTGGCCGCTACCCAAGCAAGCGCTTGGCTTAAACTTTGTGTCGAGAGTTTACAAACCAAGCGCTTGCTTGGTAGTCTCGGCAGCAGCCACTTGGAGAAGGATTTCTCATGAGCAAGACGGTTCGTATCGGCTGCGCCAGCGCCTTCTGGGGTGACACCTGCACCGCCGCCGCCCAATTGGTACACGGCGGCGCGTTGGATTACTTGGTGTTCGACTACCTGGCGGAAGTCACGATGTCGATCCTGGCTGGTGCGCGGATGAAAGATCCCCAGGCCGGCTACGCAACGGATTTCGTCGAAGTGCTTACACCCCTGCTGGCGGATATCCAGCGCCAGGGCATCCGCGTAATCAGCAACGCCGGTGGCATTAACCCACAAGCCTGTGCCGCGGCCCTGCAAGCGGCCTGCGACAAGGCTGCGATCCCGCTGAAAATCGCCGTGCTGCTGGGCGATGACCTGCAACCCCAGCTGAAAAAATTCCACGGCATCACCGACATGTTCAACGGCACACCGCTGCCGCCGATGTGTGTGTCCGCCAACGCCTACCTGGGCGCACCCGGTATCGTCCAAGCGCTTGGGCTGGGGGCCGATATCGTCATCACTGGCCGCGTGGTGGATAGCGCGGTGGTCAGCGCCGCGCTGGTGCACGCGTTCAACTGGTCGTGGCACGACTACGACCGCCTTGCCCACGCCGCACTGGCGGGGCATATCATCGAATGCGGCGCCCAATGCACCGGCGGTAACTTCACCGATTGGCGCGATGTGCCGGACTACGAGCACATCGGTTTTCCCATCGTCGAAGTCAGCGCCGACGGGCAGTTCACCGTGAACAAGGTCGAGGGCAGCGGCGGGCTGATCAGTGAACTCAGCGTGGCCGAGCAGTTGCTGTATGAAATCGGCGACCCTCGTGCCTACCTGCTGCCGGACGTGATCTGCGATTTCAGCCAAGTCAAAGTGCAGCAACAGGGCAAACACAGTGTGCGCCTGCACGGGGCCAAGGGCCTGCCACCCACCGATCAGTACAAGGTGAGTGCTACGTACCCGGATGGCTTTCGCTGCACCGCCAGTTGCCTGATCGCCGGCATCGACGCGGTGGCCAAGGCCGAACGAGTCAGCCAGGCGATCATCAGCAAGACCGCCGAGCTGTTCAGCCAACGCGGCTGGGCGCCTTACACCGATGTGAATATCGAACTGCTCGGCAGCGAAGCCACTTACGGCGCCCACGCCAGGCGTCACGACTGCCGTGAAGTGGTGGTGAAACTGGCGGTGCGTCACCCGAGCAAACAGGCCTTGGTGTTGTTTGCCCGGGAGATCGCCCAGGCGGCGACAGGCATGGCACCGGGGCTCACCGGCATCGTCGGTGGACGGCCGACGGTGTACCCGTTGATCCGCTTGTTTTCATTCCTGGTCGATAAGTCGTTGTGCACACCCGTGATCGAGTTCCAGGGCCAGCGCCACCTGTGCGACTTGCCCACCACCCAGGCGCCGGTCACGCCCGCTGCATCATTTGACCCGCCCAAGCCCCAAGGCCTTGCCGACGCCAGCGTGCCCCTGGTCAAACTCGCCGTGGCGCGCTCCGGTGACAAAGGCAACCACAGCAATATCGGCGTGATCGCCCGGGCCCCCGAGTACCTGCCGTGGATCGCCGAAGCGTTGACCCCGGCCGTGATCGTCGACTGGATGGGCCACGTTCTCGACCCGCTCCACGGTCGCGTCGAGCGCTGGTATTTGCCCGGCAGCCACAGCCTCAATTTCCTGCTGGAAAACGCCTTGGGCGGCGGCGGTATCGCCAGCCTGCGCATCGACCCGCAAGGCAAGGCGTTCGCCCAGCAACTGCTGGAAATCCCCATTGCCGTGCCGCAACACATCGCAGACTTATTCCAATAAAAAGGAGCGTTGCCGTGCCCTTCGACTCGATCTTCAAAGCCGACCTGTTCCAAGGGACAACCGTGATTATCACCGGCGGCGGCAGTGGCATTGGCCGCTGCACCGCGCATGAACTGGCGGCTTTGGGTGCACGGGTGATTTTGGTAGGACGCAAGCCGGAAAAGCTGCAACAGGTCGCGGCAGAGATCGCCGAGGACGGAGGCAGCGCCTATTGGCAAGCCTGCGACATTCGCGATGAAGAGGCAGTGAAGGCTCTGGTCAGCCAGATCCTCAAGGACCATGGGCCGATACACGGCCTGGTCAACAACGCTGGCGGCCAATACCCGTCGCCATTGGCCGCGATCAACCAAAAAGGCTTCGAAACCGTTCTGCGCACCAACCTGGTGGGCGGTTTCCTGATGGCGCGGGAAGTGTTCAACCAATCCATGAGCAAACACGGCGGCGCCATCGTCAATATGCTCGCCGACATGTGGGGCGGCATGCCCGGCATGGGCCACTCGGGCGCTGCGCGTTCGGGCATGGACAACTTCACCAAGACCGCCGCATTTGAGTGGGGTTACGCCGGGGTGCGCGTCAATGCCGTGGCACCGGGCTGGATTGCCTCCAGCGGCATGGACACCTACGAAGGCGCCTTCAAGGCGGTGATTCCGACCTTGCGTGAACATGTGCCGCTCAAACGCATCGGCACCGAATCGGAAGTCAGCGCTGCCATCGTCTTCTTGCTCAGCCCCGCCGCAGCCTTTATCAGCGGCAGCACCCTGCGCATCGACGGCGCCGCCAGCCTGGGCAGCCGCGCCTGGCCGCTGCACAAGGCGCAACCGCCGAGCGAGTCGTTCAACGGCTTTCACCGTGCGTATGTGCCGGATGTGCTCAAGGGGGAGAACTAAGCCATGCCGGTGATTGAATCCCTGATCGACGCTCACAGCGCCCAGTTCGCACACAACCGCGACGCCATGCTGGTAGGCATCCAGCACCTGCGTCAGTTGGAGCACAACCTGCTCAGCAAGGCGCAGGAGGCCAAGCCCAAGTTCGACAAGCGTGGCCAACTGCTGCCGCGCGAGCGCCTCAACCTGCTGCTGGACCCCGGCGCACCGTTTCTGGAACTCGCCGGCCTGGCAGGCTACAAACTCCACGATGACAAAGACGGCAGCGCCGCCGGCGGTGGGCTGATTGCCGGAATCGGTTACGTCAGCGGTGTGCGCATGCTGGTGGTGGCCAACAACAGTGCGATCAAGGGCGGCACCATTTCCCCCTCCGGCCTGAAAAAATCCCTGCGTCTGCAACAGATCGCCATGGAGAACAAATTACCGGTAGTGACCCTGGCCGAAAGCGGCGGCGCCAACCTCAATTACGCCGCTGATATTTTTGTCGAAGGCGCGCGCAGCTTTGCCAACCAGGCGCGCATGTCGGCCATGGGCTTGCCGCAGATCACCGTGGTGCACGGCTCGGCCACGGCGGGCGGCGCGTATCAACCAGGGTTGTCGGACTACGTGGTGGTGGTGCGCGGCAAGGCCAAGCTGTTTCTCGCCGGGCCGCCGTTGTTGAAAGCCGCCACCGGCGAAGTGGCCAGCGATGAAGAACTGGGCGGCGCCGAGATGCATGCGCAAACCGCCGGAACCGCCGAATACCTGGCGGAAAACGATGCCGATGGCGTGCGCATCGCACGCGAGATTGTCAGCGCGTTGCCTTGGAATAATCGGCTGCAGGTGGAGCCCAAAAAAGCTTACGCAGAGCCGTTGTACCCCATAGAGGACCTGCTGGGCCTGATCCCCGACGATCCGAAAAAGCCCTATGACGTGCGCGAAATCCTCGCGCGCCTGGCCGACGCGTCCAACTTCCTCGACTTCAAGGCCGCGTTCGACGCCCACACCGTCTGCGGCCACCTGCACATCCAGGGCCGCGCCGTCGGCGTGATCGGCAACAACGGCCCCATCACGCCCAAGGGCGCCAGCAAGGCCGCGCAATTTATCCAGCTGTGCGACCAGAGCCGCACGCCGCTGCTGTTTTTGCACAACACCACCGGCTTCATGGTCGGCACCGAGTCCGAGCAACAAGGGGTGATCAAGCACGGCGCGAAGATGATCCAGGCGGTGGCCAATGCACGGGTGCCTAAACTGACGGTTGTGGTGGGCGGCTCCTACGGCGCGGGCAATTATGCGATGTGCGGCCGTGGCCTGGACCCGCGTTTTATCTTCGCCTGGCCCAACAGCCGCACGGCGGTAATGGGCGGCGCACAGGCGGGCAAAGTGCTGCGCATTGTCACCGAGGCCAAGCAATTGAAGGACGGTCTGGTGCCTGACCCGAAGGTGCTGGACATGCTGGAGCAGGTCACTGTACAGAAGCTCGACAGCCAGTCCACCGCCCTGTACGGCAGTGCCAACCTGTGGGACGACGGGTTGATTGATCCACGGGATACCCGCACGTTGCTGGGGTTTGTGCTGGATATCTGCCACGAGGCCGAGGTGCGGCAGCTGCAACCCAACAGCTTTGGTGTGGCGCGTTTCTAACCGGAGAATAAGAACAATGATCTTTACCCAGGAACACCAGGAACTGCGCCGCACCGTCCGCGCCTTTGTCGACCGCGAGATCAACCCCCATGTGGACGAATGGGAAAAAGCCGGGCGCTTTCCCATCCACGCCATTTTCCGCAAGGCCGGCGACCTCGGCCTGCTGGGCATCTCCAAGCCGGAGAAATTCGGCGGCATGGGCCTGGACTACAGCTACTCCATCGTCGCCGCCGAAGAGTTCGGCACCATCCACTGTGGCGGCATCCCCATGTCCATCGGTGTGCAGACCGACATGTGCACCCCCGCCCTCGCCCGCTTTGGCAGCGATGAACTGCGCGACGAGTTCCTGCGCCCGGCCATCAGCGGCGAGCAGGTCGGTTGCATCGGCGTCTCGGAAACGGGCGCAGGCTCGGACGTGGCGGGGCTCAAGACGCATGCGCGCAAGGACGGCGACGACTACGTGATCAACGGCAGCAAAATGTGGATCACCAACTCCCCCAGTGCCGACTTCATTTGCCTGCTGGCCAACACGTCCGACGACAAGCCACATATCAACAAGTCGCTGATCATGGTGCCGATGAACACCCCCGGCATCAGCGTCAGCCCACCCCTGGAAAAACTCGGCATGCACAGCTCCGAGACCGCCCAGGTGTTTTTCGACAACGTGCGCATCCCCCAGCGCAACCGCATCGGCCACGAAGGCGCGGGCTTCATGATGCAGATGCTGCAGTTCCAGGAAGAACGCCTGTTTGGCGCGGCCAATATGATCAAGGGCCTGGAGCACTGCGTCGACAGCACCATCGCGTACTGCAAGGAGCGCCAGACCTTCGGCAAGGCGCTGATCGACAACCAGGTGATCCACTTTCGCCTGGCCGAACTGTCCACCGAAATCGAATGCCTGCGCGCGCTGGTCTACCAGGCCACCGAGCAATACATCAAGGGCCAGGACGTGACCCGCCTGGCGTCGATGGCCAAGCTCAAGGCCGGTCGCCTGGGCCGCGAAGTCAGCGACAGTTGCCTGCAATATTGGGGCGGCATGGGCTTTATGTGGGACAACCCAGTGGCGCGGGCCTATCGCGATGTGCGGCTGGTGTCGATTGGCGGCGGCGCCGACGAAATCATGCTGGGCATCATCTGCAAACTGATGGGCACTCTGCCTGGGAAAAAGCCATGAACACCCTGCTGCTGGAACCGCATAACGGCGTGCTGCACATCACCCTCAACCGCCCCGAATGCCGCAATGCCATGAGCCTGGAAATGGTCAACGAACTACGCGCCGTATTGGCGCGGTTGGACAGCCAAACGCGGGCCGTGGTGATCAGCGGCGCCGGTGGGCACTTCTGCGCCGGAGCGGACGTGAAGGACCTGGTCACTGCGGGTAACCAACTGCAGGCGCTGAACCGCGCGTTCGGCACCTTGCTGCAAGAGGTCGAAGCGGTGCCGCAGGTGGTCATCGTGGTGCTGCAAGGCGCGGTGCTGGGCGGTGGATTTGGTTTGGCGTGCGTCAGTGATATCGCGATTGCCGACCACCAGGCTCAGTTCGGTTTACCCGAGACAGGCCTGGGCTTGTTGCCGGCGCAAATTGCGCCATTTGTGGTCAAGCGCATCGGGCTGACCCAGGCCCGCAGGCTCGCGCTGACGGCCGCGCGGTTTGATGGGTTAGAGGCTGAGCGGTTGGGCGTCGTGCACTTTACCGAGCGTGATGCGCAGGCGCTGGCCGAGCGATTGGATGAGGTGTTGGGGCACGTGTTGCGCTGCGCGCCGGGCGCGAATGGGCGGACTAAAGCGCTGTTGCTGGCGAGTGTGGAGGAGCCGCTTGAAGACGTGCTGGATCGGGGGGCGCAGTGGTTTGCCGAGGCCGTGAGGGGGGAGGAAGGGATTGAGGGGACGCAGGCATTTGTGCAGAAGCGTAAGCCAAGGTGGTGCAAATGACGCCTTCGCAGGCAAGCCAGCTCCCACATTTAACCGAGTTCCAACAGGAGAATGCGGTCGAATGTGGGAGCTGGCTTGCCTGCGATGAGGCCCGAAATAACACCCCATCAGCCCAGGGATAACCCAATGCCCGCATTCAGCAAAATCCTGATCGCCAACCGCGGTGAAATCGCCTGCCGCGTCCAGCGCACCGCCCAGGCCTTGGGCTACCGCACGGTGGCCGTCTACAGTGACGCCGACGCCCAGGCCCTGCACGTGCAAATGGCCGACGAAGCCGTCCATATCGGGCCCGCCCCGGTGCAGCAGTCGTACCTCAACCTAACGGCAATCATCAATGCAGCAACGCTCACCGGCGCTGACGCCATCCACCCCGGCTACGGTTTCCTCTCCGAAAACCCCGACTTCGCCCGCGCCTGTTTGGCGGCAGGCCTGACCTTCATAGGCCCCAGCGTTGAAGCCATCGAACTGATGGGCAGCAAGCGCCTCTCCAAGCTCGCCATGCTCGACGCGGGCGTGCCGTGCATCGCCGGCTACCAAGGCAGCGCCCAGGACGACACCACGCTGCAACGCGAGGCCGAACGCATCGGCTACCCACTGATGATCAAGGCCAGTGCTGGCGGCGGTGGCCGGGGCATGCGCCTGGTGCACACGAGCGATGCGCTGCTGGACAACCTGCACACCGCGCGCTCCGAAGCCAGAAACGCCTTCGGCAGTGACGAACTGATCCTCGAACAGGCGCTGATCGACCCGCGTCACGTCGAAATACAGCTGTTCGGCGACAGCCACGGCCACCTCATCTATCTCGGCGAACGGGATTGCTCGGTCCAACGTCGCCATCAAAAAGTCATCGAGGAAGCGCCCTGCCCGGTGATGACTCCCGCGCTACGCCACGCCATGGGCGAGGCGGCGATCAAGGCCGCGCGTGCGGTGAACTACGTCGGCGCCGGCACCGTGGAGTTCCTGCTCGACCGCAACGGCCAGTTCTACTTCCTGGAAATGAACACGCGCCTGCAAGTCGAGCACCCAGTCACCGAACTGATCACCGGCCTCGACCTGGTGGACTGGCAGTTGCAGATCGCCGCCGGCCAGTCGCTGCCGCTGACCCAACAAGAGGTGACCCTGACCGGCCACGCCATGGAAGTACGCCTGTACGCCGAAGACCCGGCCCAGGGCTTTCTGCCGCAAACCGGCGACGTGTTGCGCTGGCAACCGGCAGCCGGTGTGCGCACCGATCACGGGGTTGTCGAAGGCCAGCGCATCAGCCCGTTCTACGATCCGATGCTGGGCAAGGTCATCGCCCACGGCGCTACCCGCGAAGAGGCGCGGCGCAAACTGCTGCGGGCCGTGGAGGACACGTTGCTGCTGGGCGTTGCCACTAACCAGCGCCTCCTGGCCAACCTGCTCAAGCATCCAGACTTTATCGCTGGCGATTTCAGCACTGGGTTTATCGCCGAGCACTTCAACGAAGTCTCGCACCCGGAGGCGTCAGAAGAGCAACTGGCCCTGGCCGCCGCGCTGTTTTATCAGCACAGCGCCGACCACCACCCCCAAGCCCTGGCGGGGTGGCGCAACAACGCCAGTGTTCCCGTAACCTACCGCCTTGAGGCCAACGACAACCTCCACACCGTCAGCGTTGACCCGCTGCCAATTACCCTCGACGGTCGCTACGCGGTCGTGGTGCTCAATGGCATCCGCCGTCGTATCGCCTACCACCTCCACGGTAACCAGTTGTGGCTACCCGGCCTGACCGTGATCAATCGCACCCAGCAAGTCGCCAACCGCCAGGCCGACGCCCGCAGCGGTACGGTCAAGGCACCGATGGACGGTGCCATCGTCGATGTGCGGGTCAACGCCGGTGACCGCGTGAGCAAAGGCCAACTGCTGCTGGTACTGGAGGCGATGAAAATGGAGCATCCGCTGACCGCCGGCATCGACGGGGTGATCAAGGGCGTGCAGGTGACGACGGGCGATCAGGTGCGCAATCGCCAGGTTCTGCTGGAGATCGAATAACGCCCTAGGCGGAACTACACGGCCGGGCTACGCTCTATCCCCATCAGGAAAGGACGAGTACGGGAACCTGCACCATGCCTCATTGGCTGATTATTGACCTTGAAGCCACCACGGATGACGGCGGCTGGCCCGTGACGGAGATGGAAGTCATCGAGATCGGCGCGAGCCTGGTGAACCGCCAGGGTCGCGAGCTGGATCACTTCCAGCGCTTTGTGCGGCCGCTGCGCCGCCCCTTGTTGACGCCTTTCTGCCGCCAACTGACCCACATCACCCAAGCCAACATCGACAGCGCCGCTGCGATCACCGAAGTGTGGCCGCTGTTCGAGCGCTGGCTGGGCCAGCATCAAACCCGCCTGGAAGGCTGGGCCAGCTGGGGCGATTACGATCGCAGGCAGTTGGAACTGGAATGGCAACGCCATGGCCTGGCCAGCGCGCTGGCCGACACGCCGCATGTGAACCTCAAGCAACGCTTCGCCAAGGCGCGGCGCCTGGACAAGCCCTTGGGGCTTAATGGCGCACTGCAATTGGCGGGGATGCAGTTCCATGGCCAACAGCATCGGGCGTTGGAGGATGCGCGCAACACCGCGCGCCTGCTGCCGTTGATTTTGCCGGTCTAGGCAGCTCCCCTGCCCTTGGGCATACTGGCCGACCTTTCCAGACCCTTTTCCGAGGATTCACCCATGTTTAAAGTCAACGAGTACTTCGACGGCACCGTCAAGTCGATCGCTTTCGGCACCGCAGAAGGTCCAGCGACCATCGGCGTCATGGCCCCGGGTGAATACGAATTCGGTACTGCCCAGCGTGAAATCATGCACGTGGTGTCCGGCGCCCTGACCGTCAAGCTGCCAGATGCCAGCGAGTGGGAAACCTTCGCCGCCGGTAGCCAGTTCAACGTGCCGGCCAACAGCAAGTTCCAGTTGAAGGTCGCCGTGGACACCGCTTACCTGTGCGAATACCGCGGCTAAGGTATAGCCGCTCAAAAAAAGGCCCGTCTCGCAGGAGACGGGCCTTTTTCATTCCAGGACCGTGACCGGCATCCCCACGGCCAACTGGCCGATGCCGTCGTTGACCAGGTTCTGGCCGAACATCACGTCACCGTCCTGCTCGCGATAGGTCTTGAGCGTTGCCAGTGGTTCGCGGTCGGCACTGCGCTCGCCGGTGGCCGGATCGATAGTAGTGAGGATGCAGCGTGAGCAGGACTTGACCACGCGAAACTCCACCTCGCCGATGCGCACGCGTTTCCAGCCGTCTTCGGCAAAGGCATCGCTGCCTTCGATCACCAGGTTGGGGCGAAAGCGCAGCATCTCCATGGGCCGGCCAATGCGTTGTGACAAGTCGTCCAGGGAGGCTTGGCCAATCAGCAGCAAGGGGAAGCCATCGGCGAAACCGACTTTGTCGTCATCTTCGCCGAAGCCCGCCTCGGTGCTGCGCGCACGTTCCACTGGCACTTGCACCAGGCGCGTCGGCTTGCCGATGAAGTCGCTGACCCAAGCGGCGGCCGCGTCGCCGGCGTCTGGCACCCGCAAGGTGTCGCGCCAGATGGTCACGCCACGCAACTCGGCCTCGCTGCCGGGCAGTGCCACGTCCAGCGGCGCATGGCCTGGCGAACTCAAGGTCAGGCCGCCGGCGCTGTTCCACAACGCCGCCAGCTGGCTCATCTTCGCCACTGCACGCTGGGTCAGGAAACGTCCGCTGGCCGCGTCCACCAGCATCCAACGTCGGTCGCCGTCCAGTCCCAGTTTGTCCAGGCCGATCTGCTGCAAGACCTCGGCCTTGCCGGACTTCAAGGGGTAACGGTACAACGCGCTGAGACGAAGCATGGGCCTGCGTTCCTGAAGGGAGAAAGCCCACACTATACGCGCTACGGCGCGGGACAAGCCCGCTCACTACATCAGGCGGGCACTTCGTCCAGCAGCAGGCGTTGGCGTACCACGTCCACCAGCTTGTCGGGCTGGAATTTGGACAGGAAATTGTCGCAGCCGACCTTCTTCACCATCGAATCGTTGAAGCTGCCCGACAACGATGTGTGCAGCACCACGTAGAGCCCGCGCAGGCGTGGGTCGTTGCGAATCTCGGTGGTGAGGCGGTAACCGTCCATCTCGGGCATTTCGGCGTCGGTGAAGATCATCAGCAGCTTGTCGGTCATCACCTGGCCCGTGTCGGCCCAGGCCTTGAGCATGTTCAGCGCCTTGAGGCCGTCGCTGGCGATGTGCATTTTCACTCCCAGTTGGCCGAGGGTATCGCGCAGTTGCGAGAGGGCCACGTTGGAGTCGTCCACCAGCAACACTTCGCGGCCACGGGCGCGTTCCAGCACCGGGTCTTCGAGTTTTTCACGGGAGACCTTGGCGTTGTACGGCACGATCTCGGCGAGGACTTTTTCCACGTCGATGATCTCCACCAACTGGTCGTCGACCTTGCTGATGGCCGTGAGGTAATGCTGGCGACCGGCGCTGGCCGGTGGCGGCAGGATGGCTTCCCAGTTCATGTTGACGATGCGGTCTACCCCGCCCACCAGGAACGCCTGCACTGAACGGTTGTACTCGGTAACGATGATGGTGCTGTTGGGGCCAGGCACCAGCGGGCGCATGCCGATGGCCTGGGACAGGTCGATCACCGGCAGGGTCTGGCCGCGCAAGTTGACCACGCCGCAGACAAAGGGATGACGCTGTGGCATCAGGGTCAATTTGGGCAGTTGCAGCACTTCCTGCACTTTGAACACGTTGATCGCGAACAGCTGCCGCCCGGCCAGGCGAAACATGAGGATTTCCAGGCGATTCTCACCGACCAGTTGCGTGCGTTGATCTACCGTGTCGAGAATGCCGGCCATTAAAAGCTCCTGATGCGCTAAGGGGTTGTGCAACTGACGAAAACGCGTTCGTTCTGATTCAACGCGGCGCCTTTGAATTCTTCGCGAGAGAGCTCGCTCCTACGCTATTTATCGGCGGCGAGCGCCAGATCTTGACCCTGGTAAAATGCCACGTAAATTCATTGATGTCACACTGACATCATGGTTTACTGCGCGGGCCTTCTCATATGGCTTTGCGGCAACGTTGCGCGACATTCAATTCGACGCAAGGTTCCTCTATGTAAGGGATTCCCCTACACACAATCGGGCCCAACCTGATATTCGCGATATCTAATAGCCATTAATGTGACGCCATTCTCAATGCATGAATGGAGTCAGGCTTTTGTTTGCCATCCCAAGCCCTCGGCCCACGGGTCTTCCAGACGTTCACTTGTCGGCAACTGAAGTTGTGCACTTGACCCCACTCATGAGGGGCGTGCGCTGCAGTCGCCCGCATTTCAATAAACGTCCTACTGAAATCTCAGAACGGACCTACAGATTCCAGTCATATTTCAGCGCTAGTTTTAAGCCATTCACCCGGTGCGGCATCTCATCACCCGACCTTATGTTGTGGAGACTTGCATGATGAACAGCGCAAATGAATGGCAAAGCACACTTCCCGAGTTTTTGCTTGAAGCTGAAATGCTGCTGGCCAAGTCGGAAGAATGCTTGAACCACCTGCATCTGATTCGTGACGACAGCGACGCCATTGACTGCATGAAAACCAGCCTGATCAAGTTGGCTGAAAAGGCCGACACCCTGGCCCTGCAGGCGATCAGCGAGTTTTCCCGACATATCCAGTACCTGATCGACAACGCCGCCAGCCCCATGCAGTTGCATGACCAGGCACTGGATGCGTTGCACGCCTGCCTCACCCTGTTGGCCTGGCAATTGGAACTCATCGACTCGCGAACTGGCGAACTGGGTATGGATGACAGCGAACAAGCCACGTTGATTGCGACAGTCACACTGCAAATCCCACAAAAGGATTTCAGTTATAAGCCTCAGCAACGCGTGCATCACGCTTCGTCTTGAAGGGATATCTGGTCGTATTCAAAGCATGAATTGTCTGAAAACGACACAATCAACTAACACCTGGGCTTGAGTTAAGCGCGGAAAGATATCAATTAGCCATTAATGGTAATAACGATACAAACACATTCAAACAATACAACTCCCCCTTTTGATGAACTCTGGCAATACCGCCCAGGGTGTTTACGCGTTTAATAAACCGGCCGGGCACGCCACCAGGCGACCAACGGTTAGAGTGGTGGTACTATGCCCCGCTCGAAGTGACTCAACTTCACCATGCTTAAAACCGATTCGATAGAGCATTCCAAACAGAGCCCCGTCAGCCGCCGTGACCGGACTTCCCGCAGCGAACCTTCATTGGCTCCATCCTCTATGTACGCCAACCTCAAGACACTCATCGCAAGGTCCGCGTCCCGCAGCAATGCACGTCGTTTGATCCTTGCCCTGTGCCTTGGCTCGCTGCTGCTGAGCCTGTGGGCCTACAGTTTTTCCGCGGCCTTGCCTCTGCTGGTGGTCCTTAACCTGGCAACACTGGTGGTGGTCGGCCTGCAACAGTGGCACTCGCGCAAGTCCATCAAGTTCCAGCCCCAGGAACTGGCCGACCGCTTGCTGCAGGTGCAGGAAAACGAACGCCACCGCCTCAGCCGCGAACTGCATGACGATATCGGCCAACTGCTGACTGCCGCGAAGCTGCAAAGCGAATGGCTCAAGCGCCGCCTGCCCGAAGACCTGCAAGACCAGTGCACGGTCCTGTGCAATACCCTCAGTGAAACCCTGGCCAAGGTGCGCGACGTGTCCGCCATCCTTAATCCCCGGCAGTTGGCCAGCCTGGGCCTGGAGGCCAGCCTGCGCGCGCACCTGCTCAAGACCCTGGAAAACACGCCTGTGCACTGGAGCCTGGAGTGCCAGCAACGGCTGACCGGTATCCCCGAAGAAATGGCCGTGGCAGCCTTTCGTATTACCCAGGAAGCGGTAACCAACATGCTCCGCCACGCCCAGGCGCAGAATCTGCTGGTACGTCTGCAACGTTTGCCTGAGGGCCTGTCGCTGACGATCTGCGATGACGGCCAGGGCTTTTCCCCCGCCATCAACCCAGGCCTGGAAGGCCAACGGGGCATGGCGGGGATGTCCGAGCGAATTGATCAACTGGGAGGCTCGTTGTCCGTTAGCAGCCAGCCAGGCAAAGGGACGCGGATCGACGCACTTTTTCCCTGGGCGCCCCGCGCCCTCGAACGGGCCAGTTCCCCTAAGGTTCTCGAGTGACCTGCACATTACTCCTGGTGGATGACCACGCCCTGATCAGGGCCGGCGTACGCGCGCTGGTCCAGGATATTCCCGGCTACCAAGTGGTCGGCGAAGCCAGCGATGGCGCGCAACTGCTTGAACAGTTCAGTGCCTTGCAACCCGATATCGTCCTGCTGGACCTGTCGATGAAGCACACCGGCGGCCTGGACGCCTTGCAACAGCTCAAGCGCGCTTACCCCAAGAGCCGTGTGCTGATTTTGTCGATGCACACCGACCCCGAGTTGATCATGTGCGCGCTGGAGTCCGGCGCCCACGGCTACCTGCTCAAGGACACCAGCGCCAACGAGCTGGAACACGCGCTGCTGGCGTTGCGCAACAACGAGCGCTACCTGAGCCCGGCAATCGCCCACACCGTGATCAACCAGGCGCTGGTGCGCAGCCAGGGACCGACCACGCCCGCTGGCCACAGCCATAACCTCACGGCGCGGCAATTGGAGATTTTGCGGTTGATCGTGCGTGGCAAATCCACCCGCGAAATTGCCCATGGCCTGGGCCTGAGCATCAAGACGGTGGAAGCCCACCGCTCGCAGATCATGAAGCGCCTGCAGATTTTCGACGTGGCGGGCCTGGTGCTATTCGCCGTGCGCGAGCAAATCATCAGCCTGGACGACTAGCGGCGAACCCACCGGCAAGTGCACCCGCAGCGCCTTGGGCAAAGCGGTGAAGCGCAGGTCGTCGCCCTTCAGAGGCTCGCCGTCGAGGTTGATGTACAACCCTTCGGCAACCTTGATCTCCACCCACGGCAAGCGTGCACGCACAAACATATTGTCCAGCCCCCAACCGTCGCTCATCAGCGTGAGCAGCGTGCCCACCACTTCCTGAGGCGCCGGCAGGATGCTGATGTCCAGCAGCCCATCGTCTGCCAATGCGCCGGGGCACAACACGTGCCCGCCACCCGCCTGGCGCCCGTTGCCGATGCCGAGCGCGAGCAGATCGCCCTTCCAGTGAAACCCCGGGCCTTCCAGCTCGCCATAGGCAGCCTTCAACTCGCTGAAGCGCGTCAAGCCGGTGAACAGGTAGGCAGCACCGCCGAGGACTTTCTTCAAATCTTCGGAGGTATTGGCCGTGACCTGGCTACCAAAGCCGCCGGTGGCCATGTTGAGGAAAATCTGCCCACCGGCCTGGCCCAGGTCGATGGCCCTGGCCGGCACATCCAGCAGCGCGAGAGCCGCGTCCGGTTCCAATGGAACCCCTGCCGCACGCGCGAAGTCGTTGGCAGTGCCCAGGGGCATCAGCACCAGGCTGGCGTCAGTCTTGGCCAGGGCCATGGCTTCGGCCACATCGCGCAAGGTGCCGTCGCCGCCGCCGGCAATCAGGTGGGTATAGCCGTCATCGAGGGCTTCGTTGACCAGCCGCTGGGCATCGCCGCCTTCCCACGTCACCCGCACGGCCAGCTCCCAGCCCAGGTCGCGCCTGGCCTGCACGGCAGCGCGCACGTCCTCGTTGAGGGCTTGTTTGCCGTGAAGGATCAACAGGGCCTTGGGGGTGGTCATGGTGGAGTTCTCCTGAGTTCAAAGGTGCTTGAAGGATGTTGACCTTGAACTGATAGGAAAAGTGCAGCTACAAGCTTGTAGCTGCAAGCTTGAAGCTCTTAACTACCCTTGTGCAACTTGCTCATCAACTGCGCCTCGGCCTGGGTCAGGCCGCACGACTGGGTCAATTCATCCACCGTCGCGCCCATGCCCACCAACTTCGCCGCCTGGGCAAATGACAGGCTTGAGGGATCACGCTGCTCGATCTGCGCCAGCTTGTCCGGCAAGGGCCCGAGGATCGCGCGCAGTTCATGCACTTCGTCCCCGACCTTCACCGCGCTCTGCTGGAAGTGGTCGACACGTTTGACCAGCTCCACCAGGCGCCGATCACGCACCGCGTCACGCTCGGCCTGTTGCAAGGCCAACTCCCGCTGCTGGCGCACGTAGCGCAGCACAAACGCCAGCGTCCCGGCCCACAACAGGGCCAGGACAATCACCGCTGCCTCAAGGAACAATCAGATGCTCTCCAGTTCCGACCACTCTTCTTCGCTCATCATCTTGTCCAGCTCAACCAGAATCAGCAGTTCGCCGTTCTTGTTGCACACGCCCTGGATGAACTTGGCGGATTCTTCGTTACCCACGTTCGGCGCGGTTTCCACTTCCGATTGGCGCAGGTAAACCACTTCGGCCACGCTGTCGACCATGATCCCGACCACTTGCTTGTCGGCTTCGATGATGACGATACGGGTGTTGTCGTTGACTTCGGTCGGCACCAGGCCAAAGCGCTGGCGGGTGTCGATCACGGTGACCACGTTGCCGCGCAGGTTGATGATGCCCAGCACATAGCTTGGCGCACCCGGTACCGGGGCAATCTCGGTGTAGCGCAGCACTTCCTGCACGCGCATTACGTTGATGCCGTAGGACTCGTTGTCCAGTTTGAAGGTCACCCATTGCAGGATCGGATCATCCAAACCTTGTGCGGACGCTGACTTGTTCATACCCCTGACCCCTTCAAATGCCGCTGTATGCGGCGTGTATGCTTCATTGGCCACGCAACCGCGTGGCCCTTATTGTTCAATCAACTGCGTTTGGTCACCGGCATCGTCTTGACCGCGCCGCTGGCGATCAACTCGGCCAGTTCGGCGACGTCGAGCAACGCGCACATGTGTTCGATCACGGTGCCCGCCAGCCAAGGCCGTTGGCCCCGGTGGCTGCGCCATTTGATTTCGTTCGGGTCCAGGCGCAACGAGCGGCTGACTTGATGCACCGCCAGCCCCCACTCGTAACCCTGCACCGAGATCACGTATTGCAGGCCCTGGCGGAAATCATCGCGGTAGCGGTCGGGCATCACCCAGCGCGCGGTGTCCAGCACCTTGAGGTTACCAGCCTGGCTGGGCAGGATGCCGAGGAACCACTCTGGCTGGCCGAACAGCGGCGTGAGTTCCTGGCCTTCCAGGGAATAGATCGACCCCAGGCACACCAGCGGCACCGCCAGGGTCAACCCGGCGACATCAAACAGCAGGCATTCGAACGGCTCGGCCGCCCAACTCGGGCGACCGTCGCCGGTCACTGGCGGCGGCGAGATGCTCGGCGGCAGATGAACCTCGACAACCGGCTCGACCACCACAGGCGCCACAGGCACCGCTACTACTGCCACCGGAGCGATCGGCACCACGACGGGCGCGACGACAACGTGAGCATCACGCGCTTGTTCTTCCAATACCGCCAACTGGAATTCATCCAGCGTGCTTTGCGGCTCGATCGCAGGCTCGAGGACCAGGATCGGTGCCGGCAATTCTTCCTCGGTCGCATCCTGCAGCAAGGCATCCAGGTAGGATTCCAGCGCCAGTTGCGGCCGCGTCTTGAGCTCGATAGGCCGGTTCATCACGCCACCTGCGCCACAAGTTGCTGCGACAGCAGATGCTTGAGCAACGCGCGGTAGGCCAGCACGCCACGGCTTTTCGGGTCGAACTGCGACGGCGCGAGGCCTGCGCGGCTGGCGTCGCGCAGGCGCGTGTCCACCGGGATGTAGCCGTTCCAGATGGTGTCCGGGTAAGCATCACGCAGCACGCGCAAGGTGCCGAGGGACGCCTGGGTACGGCGGTCGAACAAGGTCGGCACGATGCTGAACGGCAGCGCCTGTTTGCGCGACCGGTTGATCATCGCCAAGGTGCTGACCATGCGCTCAAGGCCTTTGACCGCCAGGTGCTCGGTCTGCACCGGAATCACCAACTGCTGGCTCGCCGCCAAGGCATTGACCATCAGCACGCCCAACAACGGCGGGCTGTCGATGATCGCGTAGTCGAAGTCCTGCCACAGCTGCGCCAGGGTCTTGGCGATCACCAGGCCCAGGCCGCTCTGCCCCGGCGACTGGCGCTCCAGAGTGGCCAGCGCGGTGCTGGATGGCAGCAGCGAAATGCTTGCATTGCTGGTGGGCAGCAACAGTTGCCCGGGCAGGTCGGCCGGCACGCTGCCCTTGTGCAGGAACAGGTCGTAGTTGCTGTGCTCCAGCGCATCCGGGTCGTAGCCGAAATAGCTGGTCATGGAGCCGTGGGGGTCCAGGTCGACCACGACCACGCGCTTGCCCGCCTCGGCCAGCAAGCCGGCTAAGGCGATGGAGGTGGTGGTCTTGCCGACTCCACCTTTTTGATTGGCAACTGCCCAGACTCTCATTCGGTTGGTTCCTCCCGGCAGGCGCAGGCGCGACCGAGACATTGCATAAGTTATAGAGCCGGTGACGGAGTATTGACGGTGCCCTGACGAACCGGCGGCTTAACAGGAGGCAAAGCAGTTTGTGTGCCAGCGCGCTTTAAGGCGGCGTCCGGTGTTGCATTGGCCGTGCCGGTGCCGGTCAGGCTGCGACGTACATCCAGGTTGCGCGACACCACCAGCACCACCCGGCGGTTCTTCGCGCGACCGTCTGCCGTGGCGTTATTGGCCACCGGTTGGAACTCACCATAGCCCACCGACGCCAGCCGCCCAGGGTTCACGCCCTGCATCGCGAGCATGCGCACGATGCTCGACGCACGTGCCGAGGACAGCTCCCAGTTGGTCGGGTACTGCGCGGTGCTGATCGGGAAATTGTCGGTGAAGCCTTCTACGTGGATCGGGTTCTCAAACGGTTTGAGGATCGCCGCCACCTTGTCGATGATGGTGAACGCCTGGTCGCTCGGCAGCGCGTCGGCACTGGCGAACAACAGGCTGGAATTAAGCTCGATCTCTACCCACAACTCATTGCCGCGCACGGTCATCTGGTTGGAGCTGATCAAGTCGCCAAAGGCTGCGCTAATGTCATCGGCGATGCTTTTCAGCGGGTCGCTGGTACCGCCCACGCCGGCGGCGGTTTCGTCGCTGTCGTTGACCAGCGGCTTGGCCGGGGTGACGGTCTTGGGGCGCTCTTCGCCGATGGGGATCGGCTTGAGGGCGCGATCGGCGTCGTTGAACACCCCGATCAGCGCCTGGGAAATGACTTTGTACTTGCCTTCGTTGATCGACGAGATGGAGTACATCACCACGAAAAAAGCGAACAGCAAGGTGATGAAGTCCGCATAGGACACCAGCCAACGCTCATGGTTGACGTGTTCCTCAGGCTCGCGACGGCGACGGCTCATAGACGATCCTCCCCATCAATCCATGAAGCCCTGGAGCTTCAATTCGATGGAGCGCGGGTTCTCGCCTTCGGCAATCGACAGGATGCCTTCAAGCAGCATTTCGCGATAACGCGACTGGCGCATGGCAATCGACTTGAGCTTGCTGGCCACCGGCAGCAACACCAGGTTGGCACTGGCCACGCCGTAGATGGTGGCGACAAACGCCACGGCAATACCGCTGCCCAGTTGCGACGGATCAGCCAGGTTGCCCATCACGTGGATCAGGCCCATCACCGCGCCGATGATGCCGATGGTCGGCGCGTAGCCGCCCATGCTTTCAAAGACTTTGGCAGCGTTGATATCGCGGCTTTCCTGGGTATAGAAATCCACTTCCAGAATGCTGCGGATGGCTTCCGGTTCGGCGCCGTCTACCAGCAACTGCAGGCCTTTGCGTGCGTAGCTGTCGGGCTCGGCATCGGCCACGCCTTCCAGGCCCAGCAGGCCTTCCTTGCGTGCAGTGAGGCTCCAGTTGACCACGCGGTCGATGCCACCGGGCAGGTCTACGCGTGGCGGGAAAATGATCCACACCAGGATCTGCATGGCGCGCTTGAACGAGCTCAAGGGCGACTGCAACAACGCAGCGCCGACGGTGCCGCCGATCACGATCAACGCCGCCGGGCCGTTGGCCAGGGCGCCAAGGTGGCCGCCTTCGAGGTAGTTGCCGCCAATGATTGCGACAAACGCCATGATGATGCCGATCAGGCTTAAAACATCCATCAGAGGCAGGCCTCCACCAGATGCTTGCCGATGTCGTCCAGGCTATAGACGGCGTCGGCCAGGTCAGCCTTGACGATGGCCATGGGCATGCCATAGATCACGCAACTGGCTTCGTCCTGGGCCCAGATGGCACTGCCGCCCTGTTTGAGCAGGCGCGCGCCTTCGCGGCCATCGGCGCCCATGCCGGTGAGCACCACCGCCAGAACTTTGTCGCCGTAGGACTTGGCTGCCGAACCGAAGGTGATATCCACGCACGGCTTGTAGTTCAGGCGTTCATCGCCCGGCAGGATTTTGATCGCGCCACGGCCGTCCACCATCATCTGCTTGCCACCCGGAGCCAACAGCGCCAAACCAGGACGCAAGATATCGCCATCCTCGGCTTCCTTGACGCTGATGCGGCACAGCTTGTCCAGGCGCTCGGCGAAGGCCTTGGTGAACGCGGCCGGCATGTGCTGGACCAACACGATCGGCGCAGGGAAGTTGGCCGGCAATTGGGTCAGCACACGTTGCAGGGCAACCGGGCCGCCGGTAGAGGTGCCGATGGCGACCAGCTTGTAAGCCTTGCGCTTGGGCGCCGGCGAATGCGCTGTCGCAGCAGGTGCAGGCGCACGTACAGGCGCTACCGCAGGCCGTGGAACGGGCGCAGGTGCTGGACGTGCAAACGATGAAGTCGGCGCGGTCGACGTAGCCACCGGTGCAGGCGCCGGGGCTGGCGCACTGAACAGACTGCGACGGTTACTGCGGGAAATGCTGTGGACTTTCTCGCACAGCAGTTGCTTGACCTTCTCGGGGTTGCGCGAGATGTCTTCGAAGTTCTTCGGCAGGAAGTCCACCGCGCCAGCGTCCAGCGCGTCGAGGGTTACCCGGGCGCCTTCGTGGGTCAGCGAGGAGAACATCAACACCGGGGTCGGGCAGCGCTGCATGATGTGCCGGACGGCCGTGATGCCATCCATCATCGGCATCTCGTAGTCCATGGTGATCACGTCAGGTTTCAACGCAATGGCTTGATCGATCGCCTCTTTGCCGTTGGTGGCCGTGCCGACCACCTGGATCGTTGGATCGGCGGAAAGAATTTCCGAGACGCGGCGGCGGAAGAAACCCGAATCGTCCACCACCAGGACCTTGACTGCCATAAACACTCCGTTAGGCGGGGCGGGCAAACCGCCCTGCCCCACCAGAATCAAATACGCCGAGCGGCGTAACGCTTGAGCATGCTCGGAACATCGAGAATCAGCGCGATCCGACCGTCACCGGTAATGGTCGCACCCGACATGCCCGGGGTTCCCTGCAGCATTTTGCCCAAAGGCTTGATGACCACTTCTTCCTGGCCCACCAGTTGATCGACGACAAAGCCGATGCGCTGGGTGCCCACGGAGAGAATCACCACATGGCCTTCGCGCTGCTCTTCATGCTTGGCCGATGCCACCAGCCAGCGCTTGAGGTAGAACAGTGGCAACGCCTTGTCGCGCACGATCACCACTTCCTGGCCGTCCACCACGTTGGTGCGCGACAGGTCGAGGTGGAAGATCTCGTTGACGTTGACCAGCGGGAAAGCGAACGCCTGGTTGCCCAGCATCACCATCAGGGTTGGCATGATCGCCAAGGTCAACGGCACCTTGATCACGATCTTCGAGCCCTGGCCCTTGGTCGAGTAGATATTGATCGAGCCATTGAGCTGGCTGATCTTGGTCTTCACCACGTCCATGCCCACACCACGGCCGGACACATCGGAAATCTCGGTCTTGGTCGAGAAGCCCGGGGCGAAGATCAGGTTGTAGCACTCGGTGTCGGTCAGGCGGTCGGCGGCGTCCTTGTCCATCACGCCCCGCTTGACCGCGATGTTGCGCAGGATGGTCGGGTCCATGCCCTTGCCGTCATCGGTGATCGACAGCAGGATATGGTCGCCTTCTTGCTCGGCCGCCAGAATCACCTTGCCGTTGCGGGACTTGCCCGAGGCTTCGCGCTCTTCCGGGGTTTCCACGCCGTGGTCGACCGCGTTGCGCACCAAGTGGACCAGCGGGTCGGCCAGGGCCTCGACAAGGTTTTTGTCGAGGTCGGTTTCTTCACCCACCAGTTCCAGGTTGATCTCTTTCTTCAATTGGCGCGCCAAGTCGCGAACCAAACGCGGGAAGCGGCCGAAGACTTTCTTGATCGGCTGCATCCGCGTTTTCATCACGGCGGTCTGCAGATCGGCCGTCACCACGTCCAGGTTCGACACGGCCTTTTGCATGGCTTCATCGCCGCTGCTCAGGCCCAGGCGCACCAGGCGGTTACGCACCAACACCAGTTCGCCCACCATGTTCATGATGTCGTCCAGGCGTGCGGTATCCACCCGCACGGTGGTTTCGGCTTCGCTGGCGGCCTTTTCGGCAACCGGAGCCGCTGCGGCACGTGCTGGAGCAGGCGCTGGGGCAGGTGCAGGTTTGGCGGCGACAGGCGCAGCGGCCTTGGCGGCAACCGGAGCCGGCGCGGCAACGGCGGCTGCGGCAGCCGGGGCCACTTCGGTGAACTTGCCCTTGCCGTGCAACTCGTCCAACAGGGACTCGAACTCGTGATCGGAGATCAGGCCGTCGCCGGCCGGCTCAACACTGGCAGCAGGCGCTGCAGCAGTCGCAGCGATTTCCGGCAAGGCGTCGGCCACGAAGGTGCCCTTGCCGTGCAGTTGGTCGAGCAGCGCTTCGAATTCATCGTCGGTAATGTCGGTGCTGGCACTAGCCGCAGGGGCTTCTGGCGCAGCGGCAGTGGCCACCGCATCGGCCGCGAACTGGCCTTTGCCGTGCAACTGGTCGAGCAGGGATTCAAACTCTGCGTCGGTAATGTCTTCGCTGGTCGGTGCCGCAACGGGCGCAGCTGGCGCTTCTGCCTCGGCCTTCACGGCACTGAGGGAGTTGAGCAGCTGTTCGAACTCGCTGTCGGTCACATCCGGCTCTGCTTCAACGACAGCGACCGCCACCTCGACAACCGGCGCGGGCGAGTTGTCGGCAGGTTCCGCCAGGCGCGCCAGGGCGGCCAGCAGTTCCGGGGTGGCCGCAGTGATCGGTGCACGTTCGCGCACTTCGCTGAACATGCCGTTGACTGCATCCAGTGCTTCGAGAATCACGTCCATCAATTCCGAATCAACGTGACGCTCACCCTTGCGCAGGATGTCGAACACGTTCTCGGCGATGTGGCAGCACTCCACCAGCTCATGGAGCTGGAGGAAGCCGGCGCCCCCTTTTACAGTGTGAAAACCGCGAAAAATTGCATTGAGCAGGTTCGCATCATCCGGTCGGCTTTCCAGCTCGACCAGTTGCTCGGACAACTGCTCTAAAATTTCGCCGGCCTCTACAAGGAAATCCTGAAGGATTTCTTCATCGGCGCCGAAGCTCATGTGGGTGCTCCTTAGAAGCCTAAACTGGATAACAGGTCATCAACATCATCTTGACCCGATACAACGTCTTCACGTTTATCGGCATGAATCTGCGGACCTTCACCCTTGGCGAGATGTTTTTGCGGATCTTTTTCCGAGAGGATCGCTTCGCGGTCATGTTCGATGCCGGCAAAACGGTCAACCTGGCCTGCCATGAGCACCAATTTGAGCAAATTGCTTTCCACTTCGGTGACCAGCTGGGTCACGCGCTTGATCACCTGACCGGTGAGGTCCTGGTAATCCTGGGCCAGCAGAATGTCGTTGAGGTTGCTGGAAACCGTGCGGTTCTCCTGCTCGCTGCGAGACAGAAAACCTTCAACCCGACGCGCCAACTCACGAAACTCTTCAGCCCCCACTTCACGGCGCATGAAGCGGCCCCAGTCAACGCTGAGGGCCTGGGCTTCAGTGGCCATGCCGTTGACCAGAGGCGTGGCGTTTTCCACCAGGTCCATGGTGCGATTAGCCGCCGCCTCAGTCAGCCTGACCACATAGGACAGGCGTTCGGTGGCATCCGTAATTTGCGAGATTTCCTCGGCCTGGGGCATGTGCGGGTCAATCTGAAAATTGACGATCGCACTGTGCAGCTCGCGTGTGAGCTTGCCCACTTCCTGGTACAGGCCGCGGTCACGGGTCTGGTTGAGCTCATGGATTAACTGCACCGCGTCGCCGAACTGGCCTTTTTCAAGGCTGTCGACCAACTGGTGAGCATGCTTTTTCAGGGTCGACTCGAAGTCTCCCTGTGATGTTTCTTTATGCTCCATAGCTCCCCCGCGATGGCATTAGCCGTGGATGCGTTCGAAGATTTTCTCGATCTTCTCTTTCAAGGCCAGTGCAGTGAAAGGCTTGACCACGTAACCGTTGACCCCGGCCTGGGCGGCTTCGATGATCTGCTCACGCTTGGCTTCGGCGGTCACCATCAGCACAGGAAGGCTGCGCAGTTTTTCGTCAGCGCGCACGTGGCGCAGCAAGTCGATACCGGTCATGCCCGGCATGTTCCAGTCCGTTACCAGAAAGTCGATGCTCCCGCTGTTGAGGATCGGAATCGCCGTAATGCCGTCATCCGCCTCGACCGTGTTTGTGAACCCAAGGTCACGCAACAGGTTTTTTATGATCCGCCGCATCGTTGAGAAGTCATCAACGATGAGGATTTTCATGTTCTTGTCCAATTCGACCTCCAAGCAGTCTTAAACGCGCCCAGCACCTGGACGCGCCATTTCAATCAACAGGCATTACACAAAAAGGACTGCCGGGGTACCACGGAGCGCCCCCGCGAAAGCCTGCGGCTTCACGGTCTCGTCTGCAGTGTCCCCACACTGCCTGTCAGCGCGCTCGCCACTCTCCCAAACGCCCCCGCAAGCGGGCTGCGCACTGGCTGTGCAACTGGCTGACTCGTGATTCGCTGACCCCCAGGACCTCACCGATTTCCTTGAGGTTCAGCTCTTCGTCGTAGTACAGCGCCAACACCAGTCGCTCACGCTCCGGCAAATTGGCTATCGCGTCCGCCAACGCCCCCTGGAAGCGTTCATCTTCCAGGTCGCGCGACGGCTCAAGATGAGCACTCGCGCCGTCCTCGTGCAGCCCTTCGTGTTCGCCGTCCTGCAAGAGGTCGTCGAAACTGAACAGGCGGCTGCCCAAGGTATCGTTCAAAATCCCGTAGTAATCGTCGAGACTCAATTGGAGTTCGGCCGCAACTTCATGATCTTTAGCGTCGCGACCGGTTTTTGCTTCAATTGCGCGAATTGCATCACTGACCATGCGCGTATTGCGATGCACCGAACGCGGTGCCCAGTCACCTTTACGGACCTCGTCGAGCATCGCACCCCGGATACGGATACCCGCATACGTCTCGAAACTCGCCCCCTTGCTCGCGTCGTATTTGGTCGACACTTCGAGCAGGCCGATCATGCCCGCCTGGATCAGGTCTTCGACCTGGACGCTGGCGGGCAGGCGTGCCAGCAGGTGATAGGCGATGCGCTTGACCAGCGGCGCGTAGCGCTCGATCAACTCGCCCTGGCTGTCACGGGCAGACTTCTTGTACGCGTTGTAGCCGGTCGCTGTCATAGCACGGGTCCTGCGCTCGTCTGATGCACCAATCGCTCGACGAAAAACTCCAGATGCCCCCGAGGGTTGGCGGGCAATGGCCAGGTATCGACCTTCTGGGCAATGGCCTTGAACGCCAGTGCGCATTTCGAACGAGGGAACGCTTCATAGACCGCACGCTGCTTTTGCACGGCCTTGCGCACACACTCGTCATAGGGAACTGCGCCGACATATTGTAAGGCGACATCGAGGAAGCGATCCGTGACCTTGGTCAACTTCGCGAACAGGTTTCGCCCTTCCTGCGGGCTTTGGGCCATGTTGGCCAATACGCGGAAGCGGTTCATGCCGTAGTCACGGTTAAGCAGTTTGATCAGGGCGTAGGCGTCGGTGATCGAGGTGGGTTCATCGCAGACCACCAGCAGGACTTCCTGCGCCGCGCGCACAAAGCTGACCACGGACTCGCCGATCCCGGCGGCGGTGTCGATCACCAGCACGTCGAGGTTGTCGCCAATATCGCTGAACGCCTGGATCAGGCCGGCATGCTGCGCCGGGCTCAGGTGCACCATGCTCTGGGTACCGGAGGCGGCCGGTACGATGCGGATGCCACCCGGGCCCTGGAGCAGCACATCGCGCAGCTCGCAGCGCCCTTCGATGACATCGGCGAGGGTGTGTTTGGGTGTCAGCCCGAGCAGAACGTCGACGTTCGCCAGCCCCAGGTCAGCATCCAGCAGCATGACGCGACGGCCAAGCTCTGCCAGGGCCAGGGACAAATTCACTGACACGTTAGTTTTCCCGACGCCACCTTTGCCGCCGGTCACCGCGATCACCTGTACGGGATGCATGCTGCCCATTTTATTTCTTTACCTTGTCTTGCTTAGACGCAGGCTACATGGCTTGGCCGCGTGTATCTTGCAGACCATCGATGTAGGTACATTTCACGGTGTTCGTCCTGCCCTCAACCCACCCGCTTTGCCGGGTTGTGGTAAAGGTCGGCGAACATATCGGCCATCGCTTCCTCGCTAGGCTCTTCTTGCATTTGCACACTGACTGCACGGCTGACCAACTGATGACGACGCGGCAGATGCAGGTCATCCGGAATCCGCGGGCCATCGGTCAGGTAGGCGACCGGCAATTCGTGGCTGATAGCCAGGCTCAACACCTCGCCAAGGCTCGCGGTTTCATCCAGTTTAGTCAGGATGCAACCGGCCAGCCCGCAACGTTTGTAGCTGTGGTACGCAGCCGTCAGAACCTGTTTCTGGCTAGTGGTTGCAAGCACCAGGTAATTTTTTGACTTGATGCCACGTCCGGCCAGGCTTTCCAACTGCATGCGCAGCGCCGGATCACTGGCTTGCAGGCCGGCGGTATCGATCAGCACCACGCGTTTGCGCAGCAATGGGTCGAGGGCGTTGGCCAGGGACTGGCCCGGATCGACGTGGGTCACCGACACATTGAGGATGCGCCCCAAGGTCTTGAGCTGCTCCTGGGCACCGATACGATAGCTGTCCATGCTCACCAGCGCGATATTCTGCGCGCCGTACTTGAGCACGTAACGCGCCGCCAGCTTGGCCAGGGTGGTGGTCTTGCCCATGCCGGCAGGGCCGACCATGGCGATCACACCGCCCTCTTCCAGGGGTTCGATTTCCGGGGTGACGATCATCCGCGCCAAATGGGCCAGCAACATGCGCCAGGCCTGGCGAGGTTCTTCGATTTCGGTGGTCAACGCCAGCAGGTCGCGGGACAACGGGCCGGACAGGCCAATGCGTTGCAGGCGGCGCCACAGGTTGGCCTGTTGCGGCTTGCTGCCTTGCAACTGCGACCATGCCAGCGAGCCCAGCTGCACTTCCAGCAGTTCGCGCAGGCCATTGAGTTCAAAGCGCATCGAGTCGAACACGCGCGCATCGACTGCGGCGGCCGGGGCTGGCGCGGCAGGACGTGGCGGCTCGACAAAGGTCGGCTCAACCAGCGGCTCGGCAGCCGTCAGCGGCAAGCCGGCGAACAACTGGCGATTGGTGGTGGCGTCGCTGTCGCCACGCATGCTCAGCTCAGCCTGGGCCGAGACGATGCGCGAGGCGGTCTTGCGCAGCTCGTCTTCAAGCTCCATGTTCGGCACGCGGGGCGCCAGTGCCTGGGGGGTGTAATCCAGGGCAGCCGTCAGCTCGACACCGCCGGCAATACGACGGTTACCGATAATCGCGGCGTCGGCGCCCAGCTCATCACGTACCAGTTTCATGGCCTGACGCATATCGGCGGCGAAAAAACGCTTAACTTGCATAACCCACTACCTCAGCCGTTGGGCCCTACTGTCGCGACGATAGTCACTTGCTTGTTGTCAGGAATTTCCTGATAAGCCAAAACGTGCAAATTCGGAACTGCCAGGCGTCCAAACCGCGACAACATCGCTCGGACCGGGCCCGCCACCAGCAGAATCACCGGTTGGCCCTGCATTTCCTGGCGCTGCGCGGCGTCGATCAACGAACGCTGCAGTTTTTCAGCCATGCTTGGCTCCAGCAGAACGCCCTCTTCCTGGCCTTGTCCTGCCTTCTGGATACTATTGAGCAATATTTGTTCCAACCTTGGTTCCAAGGTGATCACAGGCAGCTCAGACTCAGTGCCTACAATGCTTTGCACGATTGCACGCGACAATCCGACGCGCACCGAAGCCACCAGGGCGGCAGTATCTTGACTCTTGGCGGCATTGTTGGCGATGGCCTCGGCAATGCTGCGGATGTCGCGCACCGGCACTTGTTCGGCCAACAGCGCCTGCAACACCTTGAGCAGTTGCGACAACGACAGCACACCCGGCACCAGTTCTTCGGCCAATTTTGGCGAGGCTTTGGCCAGCAAACCCATCAATTGCTGGACTTCCTCGTGGCCGATCAGCTCGTGGGAGTGCTTGTACAGGATCTGGTTGAGGTGAGTCGCAACCACGGTGCTGGCGTCGACCACGGTGTAACCCAGGGACTGCGCCTGGCTGCGCTGGCTGATTTCGATCCACACCGCGTCCAGGCCAAAAGCCGGATCTTTGGCGGTTATGCCGTTGAGACTGCCGAACACCTGGCCGGGGTTGATTGCCAGCTCGCGGTCCGGGTAGATCTCGGCTTCGGCCAGGATCACTCCCATCAGGGTCAGGCGGTAGGCGCTTGGGGCCAGGTCGAGGTTGTCGCGGATGTGCACGGTGGGCATCAGGAAGCCCAAGTCCTGGGACAATTTCTTGCGCACGCCTTTGATCCGCGCGAGCAATTGGCCGCCCTGGTTGCGGTCCACCAAAGGAATCAGACGGTAGCCCACTTCCAGGCCGATCATGTCGATTGGGGTCACGTCGTCCCAGCCAAGCTCCTTGGTTTCCTGGGCGCGGGCCGGGGATGGCAGCAATTCTTGCTGGCGGGCGACTTCCTGCTGGGCAATCACTTTGACCTGGTTCTGCTTTCTCCAGAACAGGTACGCACCGCCAGCCGCCATGGCCGCCATGCTGAGGAACGACACATGCGGCATGCCCGGCACGATCCCCATGATCGCCATGATGCCTGCCGCCACCGCCAGCGCTTTGGGCGATGCGAACATCTGCCGGCTGATCTGCTTGCCCATGTCTTCGGAGCCCGACGCACGGGTCACCATGATGGCCGCTGCTGTAGATAACAACAGTGATGGCAATTGCGCCACTAAACCGTCACCGATGGTCAGCAACGCGTAGACCTTGCCCGCATCGCCGAAGGTCATGCCGTGCTGGAAGATCCCGACCGCCATGCCGCCAATCAGGTTGATGAACAGAATCAGCAGGCCGGCAATGGCGTCGCCGCGTACGAATTTGCTGGCACCGTCCATGGAGCCGTAGAACTCGGCTTCCTGGGCCACTTCCAGGCGACGGGATTTGGCTTGGTTCTGATCGATCAGGCCGGCGTTGAGGTCGGCGTCAATGGCCATCTGCTTGCCGGGCATGGCGTCGAGGGTAAACCGCGCACTCACCTCGGAGATTCGCCCGGCGCCCTTGGTCACCACGACGAAGTTGATGATCATCAAGATCGCAAACACCACGATACCGACCACGTAGTTACCGCCGATCACCACCTCACCGAAAGCCTGGATCACCTTACCGGCAGCGGCGTGGCCGTCCTGGCCGTGGAGCATCACCACGCGGGTCGAGGCCACGTTCAACGCCAGCCGCAGCAGCGTCGCCACCAGCAGGATCGTGGGGAATACCGCAAAGTCCAGCGGCCGCAGCGCGTACACGCACACCAGCAGGACCACGACGGACAGGGCAATGTTGAAGGTGAAGAACACGTCCAACAGGAACGGCGGCATCGGCAACATCATCATTGCCAGCATCACCAGCAACAACAACGGCACACCCAGATTGCCCCGCGACAAGTCAGTCAGGGTGCCACGGGCCGTGCTGAGCATTTGAGAGCGATCTACCACCGGTATTCCTCGTGTTCCTTGAAGCAAAGTTTTGACGCGGTTTGGCGTCTTGCAGGCGGTATTGCAAGAAGCCTTCCAACTTTTGCCTTGAAGAGACGAGTCGGTGTTTTCTAAACGCTCTGCACCTATGGGGAAGGAGTTACCTCAATGGCTTGCAGCCCCTTGGGACCGTTCGCAAGCACATAGCTGACCTTTTGATTTTCTTCCAGAGTCTTGAAGCCCTCGGCGCTTATTCCCGAAAAATGCACAAACACATCGTCTGAACCATCATCCGGCTTGATAAAACCGAAGCCCTTCTCTGCGTTGAACCACTTCACTGAACCCGTCGCCATCGCCTTCTCCAGACTCATAGTTTGAGGACACGCACTTCATCAAACCGTTTCGAAATAAGGATGGCTACTGTCAACGTTGACAGGTCGAGGGGGATTTACGACGAGCGGTAAACGTCAAACGGGCTGACAAATCAAGAATCGCGGCGCAGTTCCGGCGGAATCGGCAGATCCTTCAGCGGATCAGGCCGCTTGCCCTTGCCCGCGCGGTACTGGCGAATCTGATAGACATACGCCAGCACCTGGGCCACGGCCAGGTACAACCCGGCTGGGATCTCCTGGTCGAGTTCCGTGGAATAGAAGATCGACCGCGCCAATTCCGGCGACTCCAGCAACAGGATGTCATTGGCCACCGCAATTTCGCGAATCTTCAATGCGGTAAAGTCGCTGCCCTTGGCCAGCAGCATCGGCGCCCCGCCCTTCTCCGGGTCGTACTTGAGGGCCACGGCGTAGTGCGTCGGGTTGGTGATGACCACATCGGCGTCGGGCACCGAGGCCATCATCTTGCGCTGGGACATTTCCCGTTGCAGCTGGCGAATGCGCTGCTTGACCTCGGGGCGACCTTCCTGGTCCTTGTGCTCATCGCGCACTTCCTGCTTGGTCATCAGCAGTTTCTTGTGGCTTTCCCACAGCTGGATCGGTGCATCGATGGCCGCAATGATGATCAACCCGGCGGCCATCCACAGTGCGCTCCAACCCACCACCTGTACGCTGTGGATGATCGCCGACTCCAGTGGTTCATGCGCGATACGCAGCAGGTCGTCGATGTCGGAGGTCAACACCATCAGCGCCACGAACAGGATCAGAATGAACTTGGCCAAGGCCTTGAGCAGCTCCACCAAGGCCTTGGCGGAGAACATGCGCTTGAGCCCCGCCGCCGGGTTCATCCGGCTGAACTTGGGCGCCATGCTGCCGGCAGCAAATAACCAGCCGCCCAACGCAACCGGGCCGATCAGCGCGGCCAACAGCAAGGTGATGAGGATGGGCTGCACCGCCAGGATCGCGATCTTGCCCGAATGCAGCAGGTATTGGCCCATGGCACCGGGGCTTAGCAACACCTCGCGTGGCAAGGTGAAGTTGAGCTTCATCAACTCCATCAGGTCCAGCGCCAAGCCGCCGCCGTAGATCAGCAACGCGCCGGCCCCCGCCATCATGGTCGCAACGGTGTTCAGCTCTTTAGAGCGCGCAATCTCGCCCTTTTCCCTGGAGTCCTTTTTTCGTTTCTCCGTGGGGTCTTCTGTTTTGTCCTGACCACTCTCGCTCTCGGCCATGGCTCAGCGCGCCCGTGCCAGGTCACGTAAGAACTGCAAGGCGTCAGTCGCCAGCGGTTGATACTGATTGAGAATGTCAGCCAGGCCGATCCAGAAAATCCCCATGCCCAACACCAGAGTCAGGGGGAAGCCGATGGAGAAGATATTCAACTGGGGCGCGGCGCGGGTCATCACGCCGAATGCGATGTTGACCACCAGCAATGCGGTGATTGCCGGCAGCACCAGCAGCAGCGATGCGCCCAATACCCAACCGAGGCGCCCAACCATTTCCCAGAAATGATTGACCACCAGACCCGAGCCCACCGGCAACGTGGTGAAGCTCTCGGTCAGCACCTCGAAAGCCACCAAGTGCCCATTCATTGCCAGGAACAGCAAGGTCACCAGCATGGTCAGGAATTGCCCGATCACCGCTGCCGACACACCGTTGGTAGGGTCGACCATGGACGCGAAACCCATGCCCATCTGGATCGAAATGATTTGCCCGGCAATCACAAATGCCTGGAAGAACAGCGTGAGGGAAAACCCCAGCATGGCGCCGATGAGGATCTGTTCGGCAATCAGCAGCAACGCACTCAGGTCGATGGCATTGACCGGCGGCATCGCCGGCAAGCCGGGCACGATCACCACGGTAATCGCCACCGCGAAGTACAGGCGCACGCGGCGGGGTACCAGGGTGGTGCCGAACACCGGCATGGCCATCAACATCGCCGTGACGCGAAACAGCGGCAGGATGAAAGACGCCACCCAGGTGCTGATCTGGACGTCGGTCAATGCCAGCAAAGACTGCATCGGGTCAGCCGATCAACTGCGGAATACTGCCGTACAGCTGCAGGATGTATTCCATGAAAGTTTGCACCAGCCACGGGCCAGCAACGATCAGGGTGATCAGCATCACCAGCAGGCGCGGCAGGAAGCTCAAGGTCTGTTCGTTGATTTGGGTCGCGGCCTGGAACATCGCCACCAGCAGGCCCACCAACAGGCTCGGCACCACCAACACGGCGACCATCATGGTGGTCAACCACAGCGCTTCACGGAACAGGTCGACGGCGACTTCTGGCGTCATGGCGCTATACCCCTCCGAAACTGCCGGCCAACGTGCCGATAATCAGCGCCCAGCCGTCCACCAGCACAAACAGCATGATCTTGAATGGCAACGAGATGATCAGCGGCGACAGCATCATCATACCCATGGCCATCAGCACGCTCGCCACGACGAGGTCGATGATCAGGAACGGGATAAAGATCATGAAGCCGATCTGGAACGCGGTTTTCAGTTCCGAGGTCACGAACGCCGGCACCAGGATGGTCAGGGGAGCCTGGTCCGGGGTAGCGATGTCGGTACGCTTGGACAAGCGCATGAACAGCTCAAGGTCGCTGGAACGAGTCTGCGACAGCATGAAGTCCTTGATCGGGCCTTGGGCCTTGTCGATGGCGTCCTGGGCGGTCATCTTCTCCGCGAGGTAAGGCTGCAGGGCTTGCTGGTTCACCTTGTCGAACACCGGCGCCATGATGAACAGCGTCAGGAACAGGGCCATGCCGGTGAGGATCTGGTTCGACGGCGTCTGCTGCAGGCCGAGGGCCTGGCGCAGGATCGAGAACACGATGATGATCCGCGTGAAGCTGGTCATCAGCATGACGAACGCCGGGATAAAACTCAGCGCGGTCATGATCAGCAGGATCTGCAGGCTGACCGAATACTCCTGTGCGCCTGCCGCATTGGTACCCAAGGTGATCGCCGGGATCGACAACGGGTCGGCGGCCAGCGCCAATGGCGCGACCAGCAACAGCATGAGCGTCAATAAAACGCGCATTACTTCTTATCCTTCTGATCCTTGCCCAGCAACTCCATGAGGCGCTGGGCGAATTCTGGCGTGGCGGACTGGGACTGGTCCACGTTCACCGGTGTCTTGAGCACGTGCAACGGGGTGATGCGACCAGGCGTAAGGCCCAGCAGGATCTGCTCTTCGCCCACTTGCACCAGCACCAGCCGATCACGCGGGCCCAGGGCACGCGAACCGACCAACTCGATCACCTGGCCGTTGCCCGGACCGACGCGCTGCACGCGGCGCATCAGCCAGGCGAGCACGAAGATCAAGCCGACCACCAGCAACAGGCCCAGCACCAGTTGGGTCAACTGGCCACCGAGGCTGGCCGGTGCGGCGGCGGCAGCCTGAGCCACAGGCTCCGCTGCCAGAACGTCCAATGGCAGCGTTGCCAACAGTCCCACCATCAGCCGTTTCATATCAGCGCAACTTCTTGATGCGTTCGCTCGGGCTGATCACGTCGGTCAGGCGGATGCCGAACTTTTCGTTGACCACCACCACTTCGCCGTGGGCAATCAGGGTGCCGTTGACCAGTACGTCCAGCGGTTCACCGGCCAGGCGGTCCAACTCGATCACCGAGCCCTGGTTGAGTTGCAGCAGGTTGCGGATGTTGATTTCGGTGCTGCCCACTTCCATGGAGATCGACACCGGGATGTCGAGGATCACATCCAGGTTCGGGCCGTCGAGGGTCACCGGGTCGTTGTTCTTCGGCACGCTGCCGAACTCTTCCATCGGCAAGCGATTGCCTACTGGCGCGGTGGCGGCGTCAGCGGCCAGCAGTGCGTCGATATCGTCCTGGCCAACATCGCCGGTTTCTTCCAGGGCTGCCGCCCATTCGTCAGCCAGGGCCTGGTCTTCGGCGGAAGTGTTTTCGTGTTCGGTAGCCATTACATGTCCTCGGCGCAGCAAAAATTAATGTTGATCAGCGGCGGTTGATCGGTTCGACCACTTGAAGAGCGAGGTTGCCTTTGTGGGAACCCAGCTTGACCTTGAACGACGGCACGCCGTTGGCGCGCATGATCAGTTCTTCCGGCAACTCCACCGGGATCACATCCCCCGGCTGCATGTGCAAAATGTCCCGCAGGCGCAATTGGCGACGGGCAACGGTGGCACTCAGCGGCACGTCGACGTCCAGCAGGTCTTCGCGCAGGGCCTTGACCCAGCGCTCGTCCTGATCGTCCAGGTCGGACTGGAAGCCGGCGTCGAGCATTTCGCGCACCGGCTCGATCATCGAGTACGGCATGGTCACGTGCAGGTCACCGCCACCGCCATCGAGCTCGATGTGGAAGGTGGACACCACAATGGCTTCGCTGGGGCCGACGATGTTGGCCATGGCCGGGTTCACTTCCGAGTTGATGTACTCGAAGTTGACTTCCATGATCGCCTGCCAGGCTTCCTTCAAGTCGATGAAGGCTTGCTCCAGCACCATGCGCACCACCCGCAATTCGGTGGGGGTGAACTCACGGCCTTCGATCTTGGCGTGACGGCCGTCGCCACCGAAGAAGTTGTCCACCAGCTTGAACACCAGCTTGGCGTCGAGGATGAACAGTGCGGTACCGCGCAGCGGCTTGATCTTGACCAGGTTGAGGCTGGTGGGCACGTACAGCGAGTGCACGTATTCGCCAAACTTCATCACCTGCACGCCGCCCACCGCCACGTCCGCCGAGCGGCGCAGCATGTTGAACATGCTGATACGGGTGTAGCGGGCGAAACGCTCGTTGATCATCTCCAGGGTCGGCATGCGTCCGCGGACGATGCGATCCTGGCTGGTCAGGTCATAACTTTTGACACTGCCGGGTTCGGCAGCCATTTCGGTCTGTACCAGACCGTCGTCGACGCCATGGAGCAGCGCGTCGATTTCATCCTGGGACAGCAGGTCTTGCACGGCCATGTCGTGTTCCTACTGCAATACGAAATTAGTGAAGAGCGCCTGCTCGACCACGACTTTGCCAAGCTCTTTCTGGGCCACTTCCTGCACGCTGGCAGTGACCTTCTGGCGCAGCATTTCCTGGCCTACCGGGGTGGCAAGAGTGTCGAAGCTCTGCCCGGAGAACAGCATCACCAGGTTGTTGCGGATCACCGGCATGTGCACCTTGAGGGCATCCAGGTCCGACTGGTTACGCGCCAGCAAGGTGATACTCACCTGCAGGTAGCGTTGACGACCGTTCTGATTGAAGTTGGCGACAAAGGCCGGGAGCATCGGCTCGAAGATTGCCGGTTGCTTGACGTTACTGGCGGTTTCGGCGGCAGGGGCCGGTTTGCTGGCACTGCTGTGCATGATGTACCAGGTGCCACCCACCGAGGCGCCGATGGCCAGGAGCAGGCCCACGACTATCAACAAGATGAGCTTGAGCTTGCCTTTGCCTGCGGGTGCTTTTGCTGCGTCGTCGCTCTTCGCCATGCCAATAATCCGTCACTATTCGGGGATTCATAGATCTACGGAAAGGCAAGAGCAAGTGTTATGCCAGAGTTGTCTGGAAGAGGTTGCACCACAAATCAAATGTGGGAGCTGGCTTGCCTGCGATGGCGGCGGTTCAGCTAGCATCTCTGCCGCTGATACACCGCCATCGCAGGCAAGCCAGCTCCCACATGAACCGCGATTAAACGGGGATCAGGCGTAGTAATCGACGGCGCTAGAGCCGATCACTGTAGACGTCACCGGCGCGACTGCCTCGGCAACGTCGGCATGGGCACCGCTGTCGCTATCAGCCCCACGCCCACTGCTGCCGCGAACACCCTGTGTCTGCGCCTGCTGCTGTTGCTGCTCCTGACCCCGGGACTGATCGGACACATTAACGTCCACCTGTCCCATGCCCTGCTGGGCAAACATTTCCCGCAGGCGGCCAGACTGGCTTTCCAGCGCTTCACGCACCACCGGGTGGGCGCTCATGAAGTTGACCTGGGCTTGCTGGTCGGCCGTCATGTTGACCTTGATATCCAGGCGACCCAATTCAGCTGGCTGCAACTGGATCTCCGCCGACTTGAGGTTGGCGCTGGACAGGTACATCACGCGGTTGACGATTTCATCGGTCCAGCCGCTCTGGTGCATGGCCAACGGCGCATTCGTCACCGGCGGCAATGCGTTGGCGGTCTTCGGCGTGGCGGCCTGGGTCAGCGCGGCCAGGCGGTTGGCGAAGTCATCGACACGGGTGTCGCTGCTGGCCTCTTTCAAATCCTTGAGACCGCCTTCGATCAATCCGCTGAAGGCTTTGTCGCCGCCCTGGTCAGTGCTGTCCTTGGCGGCTTGCTGGTCGACCATATTGGCCAGGCCAGCGGCAAAATTCTGCGCGGCGGTCGGCTGATCCTGAGCCGGCGGCGGTGCGGTTTTCACCGGTGCCTGGCTGCTGGCGGACACGTGACCGCCCTGCTCCATGGCCAGGCGTACGGCGGGCATGGCATCCAGGGGATCGGCTTCGGGGTCAAACGCCGGCTTGGCCTCTTCGGTGGCGGCAATCGGCGCCGCAACCACTGGCTGAGCCTTGTCATCCTTGGCAGCAGGCGCAGGCGTCGGGGTTTCCACCGGCACGGGCACGACCACCGGAGTGACGGCGGCAATCATGGCCGGGTCTACCACCGGATCAGTCGGGGGTTGTTGCACCAGGCTTGGATCGACCGGTGCGTCGTCATCCTTGCTGGCGCTGTCGTCGGGCTTGGCCGGCGGATTGGCAGGCAAGGGATTGCCGCTATCGGCAACCGCTGGCGTGCTGGCGGCAGGCTTGTCGTCACTGGCAGCCGGTTTGGCGCTGGCGTCGGCAGGCTTGTCCCGCGTGGGTTTTGGCGAGTTGTCGTCGGTTTTGACCGAGGGTTTGGAACCCTGGCTGGCGAACACCTGAGCGAAGCCAGGGCCCTTGTCCCGTGGGTCCGCAGCCGCTACCGGTGGGGTGGCGGCGGGCGCTTGAGGCTTGGCCGCAGGGGCAGCCTGAAGAAGCGAATTCGGGGCGACTGGCATAGGTAAAGGTCTCCACTGCATGGGGATCGGGGATGCAGTATCAGGAGGTAGAGCAAGAGTTGGGCCAGGTTTTGGGGATTGCGTTTTATGGAGTACATATCCGTTATTTGGGTAACGGCGGCTATTGGTTCCGCTCTTACAGCGGGTCACTTTTGGAAAGAGCCCAAAAGTAACCAAAAGGCTCTTGCCCCACCACTCGGTGTCGCGCCTAGGCTCGACATGCCCTCACTCCGGCTTGAATCCGTGGGCCGCCGTCATGGGCCATCCTTGGCCCAGGACGGCTAACCCGGCGTCCTGCCGGGTTACCCACGGATTCAAGCCTGCGTTCGGCCAGCGTGGTTTAACGGGGCGCCTAAGATCAAAATCAAGATCAAAAACAGAGCCAGAGCAGACCTCTGTCTGCCTGATACATGGAGATCCAAATGTGGGAGCGGGCTTGCTCGCGAATGCAGTGTGTCAGTCAACAAATTCATTGCTGATCCACCGCATTCGCGAGCAAGCCCGCT
>NZ_NKIG01000064.1:0-6266 GCF_002255865.1 Pseudomonas sp. PGPPP1
ATAACTTCTGTGCCGGTCCCGCGGCGCTTCCTGAAGCAGTCCTGCAGCGTGCGCAGGGTGAACTCCTCGACTGGCATGGAAAAGGCCTCTCCGTGATGGAAATGAGCCATCGCAGCGATGAGTTCGTGTCCATTGCCAACAAGGCCGAGCAGGATCTGCGCGACTTGCTGGGCATCCCATCAAACTACAAAGTGCTGTTCCTGCAAGGCGGCGCCAGCCAGCAGTTCGCCCAGATCCCGCTGAACCTGCTGCCGGAAGACGGCACTGCCGACTACATCGACACCGGCATCTGGGGCCAGAAGGCCATTGAAGAAGCCTCTCGTTACGGCAACGTCAACGTGGCAGGCACTGCCAAGCCTTACGACTACTTCGCCATTCCTGGTCAGAACGAGTGGAAACTCTCGAAGGACGCGGCCTACGTTCACTACGTGCAGAACGAGACCATCGGCGGCCTGGAGTTCGACTGGGTGCCAGAAGTGGGCGACGTTCCGCTGGTGTGCGACATGTCTTCGGACATCCTCTCGCGCCCGATCGATGTGTCCAAGTACGGCATGATCTACGCCGGCGCCCAGAAGAACATCGGCCCGAGCGGCATCCTGGTCAACATTATCCGCGAAGACCTGCTGGGGCGCGCCCGTTCGCTGTGCCCGACCATGCTCAACTACAAGGTCGCGGCCGATAACGGCTCGATGTACAACACCCCGCCGGCGTTCGCCTGGTACCTCTCCGGCTTGGTGTTCGAGTGGCTGAAAGAGCAGGGCGGTGTCGCCGCCATGGGCAAGCTGAACGAAGAGAAGAAGCGCACCCTGTACGACTTCATTGACGCCAGCGGCCTGTACAGCAACCCGATCAACCTGACCGACCGCTCTTGGATGAACGTGCCATTCCGTCTGGCTGATGACCGCCTGGACAAGCCATTCCTGGCCGGTGCCGACGCGCGCGGCCTGCTGAACCTCAAGGGTCACCGTTCGGTCGGTGGCATGCGCGCCTCCATCTACAACGCCGTCGACATCCACGCCATCAACGCGTTGGTTGCCTACATGGCAGAGTTCGAAAAGGAACACGGCTAATGTCTGAGCAAGAACTCAAGGCCCTGCGGGTGCGCATTGACAGCCTGGACGAGAAAGTCCTGGAGCTGATCAGCGAGCGCGCACGCTGTGCCCAGGAAGTGGCGCGGGTGAAGATGGCGTCCTTGGCGGAAGGCGAAGTGCCGGTGTTCTACCGACCTGAGCGTGAAGCCCAGGTGCTCAAGCGCGTAATGGAGCGCAACAAGGGCCCGCTGGGCAACGAAGAGATGGCGCGGTTGTTCCGCGAAATCATGTCGTCGTGCCTGGCCCTGGAGCAGCCGCTGAAAGTGGCGTACCTCGGCCCGGAAGGCACCTTCACCCAGGCAGCCGCCATGAAGCACTTCGGTCACGCCGTGATCAGCAAGCCGATGGCGGCCATTGATGAAGTGTTCCGTGAAGTGGCTGCCGGTGCGGTGAACTTTGGCGTGGTGCCGGTGGAAAACTCCACCGAAGGTGCGGTCAACCACACGCTGGACAGCTTCCTCGAGCACGACATGGTGATCTGCGGCGAAGTCGAACTGCGTATTCACCACCACCTGCTGGTGGGCGAGAACACCAAGACCGACAGCATCAGCCGTATCTATTCCCACGCCCAGTCCCTGGCCCAGTGCCGCAAGTGGCTGGACGCCCATTACCCGAACGTCGAGCGTGTGGCGGTTTCCAGCAACGCCGAAGCCGCCAAGCGGGTCAAGGGTGAGTGGAACTCGGCGGCCATCGCCGGTGATATGGCAGCAGGCCTATATGGTCTGACGCGCCTGGCCGAGAAAATCGAGGACCGCCCGGACAACTCCACGCGCTTCCTGATGATCGGTAACCAGGAAGTTCCGCCGACCGGCGACGACAAGACCTCGATCATCGTTTCCATGAGCAACAAGCCCGGTGCGCTGCATGAGTTGCTGGTGCCGTTCCACGACAACGGGATTGACCTGACGCGCATCGAGACTCGTCCTTCGCGCAGCGGTAAATGGACTTACGTGTTCTTTATCGACTTCGTCGGCCATCACCGCGACCCGCTGGTCAAGGGTGTGCTCGAGAAAATCAGTCAGGAAGCCGTGGCACTCAAGGTGCTGGGCTCTTACCCGAAAGCGGTTTTGTGAGGCTTTAACATGAGTGGCAACTTCCTCGCCCTGGCGCAGCCGGGCGTGCAACAACTGTCGCCTTACGTTCCGGGCAAGCCTGTGGACGAGTTGGCGCGTGAGTTGAATCTGGATCCCTCGAAGATCGTCAAATTGGCGAGCAACGAGAATCCGCTGGGCCCGAGCCCTAAAGTGCTGGCGGCGATTCGTGAAGAGTTGGCCGAGCTGACCCGATATCCTGATGGCAACGGCTTCGCCCTCAAGTCGCTGCTGGCGGAGAAATGCCGGGTCGAGCTGAACCAGGTCACCCTGGGTAACGGCTCCAACGACATTCTTGAGTTGGTCGGTCGCGCTTACCTGGCGCCTGGCTTGAACGCCGTGTTCAGCGAGCACGCCTTCGCGGTGTATCCGATTGTCACCCAAGCTGTCGGTGCCGATGCGCGCGTCATACCAGCCAAGGACTGGGGGCACGACCTGCCGGCCATGCTGGCTGCGATCGATGCCCAGACCCGCGTGGTGTTTATCGCCAACCCGAACAACCCAACCGGCACCTGGTTCGATGCGCAAGCATTGGACGACTTCCTGCAGGACGTGCCTGAGCACGTGCTGGTGGTGCTGGACGAGGCCTATATCGAGTACGCCGAAGGCAGCGACCTGCCAGATGGCCTGGACTTCCTGGCGGCCTATCCGAACCTGCTGGTATCGCGCACGTTCTCCAAGGCCTATGGCCTGGCTTCGCTGCGGGTGGGTTACGGCCTGTCCACAGCCGTCGTCGCCGATGTGCTGAACCGTGTGCGTCAACCCTTCAACGTCAACAGCCTCGCCTTGGCGGCGGCCTGTGCAGCGGTGAAAGATGCTGAATACCTTGAAGAAGGTCGTCGTATCAACGAAAGCGGCATGCTGCAACTGCAGGAAGGTTTCCGTGAGTTGGGCCTGGGCTGGATTCCGTCCAAAGGCAATTTCATCTGCGTCGACCTTGGCCAAGTGGCTGCCCCGGTGTTCCAAGGCCTGCTGCGCGAAGGTGTGATCGTGCGTCCGGTAGCCAACTACGGCATGCCGAACCACCTGCGTATCACCATCGGCTTGCCGGCTGAGAACGCGCGCTTCCTGGAGGCACTGGCCAAGGTTCTGGCTCGTGGTTGATGTCACTGCATTGCAACCTGCTGTGCCTATGATCGGTCGCCTGGTAGTGGTCGGTCTGGGGTTGATCGGCGGCTCCTTCGCCAAAGGCCTGCGTGAAAGCGGGTTGTGCGGCGAGGTGGTCGGTGTGGACCTGGACCCGCAATCGCGCAAATTGGCGGTTGAATTGGGGGTAGTGGATCGCTGCGAAGCAGACCTGGCGCTCGCGTGCCAGGGCGCTGATGTGATCCAGCTCGCGGTGCCGATTCTGGCGATGGAGAAATTGCTGGCGCTGTTGGCCCGTATGGATCTGGGGCAGGCGATCCTCACGGACGTCGGCAGTGCCAAGGGCAATGTGGTGCGCGCGGCGCAACTGGCTTTTGGCGGCATGCCTGCGCGTTTTGTGCCGGGTCATCCGATTGCCGGTTCCGAGCAGAGCGGGGTGGAAGCCTCCAACGCGCAACTGTTCCGTCGTCATAAAGTGATTCTCACGCCTCTGGAACAGACCGATCCGGCTGCGCTGGCGGTGGTGGATCGCCTTTGGCGCGCGCTGGGTGCGGATGTCGAGCATATGCAGGTTGAGCGCCACGATGAAGTGTTGGCGGCGACCAGCCATTTGCCGCACCTGCTGGCATTTGGCCTGGTGGACTCCTTGGCCAAGCGCAACGAGAATCTCGAGATTTTCCGTTACGCCGCCGGTGGCTTCCGTGATTTCACGCGGATCGCCGGCAGCGACCCGGTGATGTGGCACGACATCTTCCTCGCCAATCGTGAGGCAGTGTTGCGCACCCTGGACACCTTCCGCAGTGACCTTGACGCCTTGCGCGACGCGGTCGATGCGGGGGATGGCCACCAATTATTAGGCGTCTTTACCCGTGCGCGGGTGGCGCGTGAGCATTTCAGCAAGATCCTGGCGCGCCGGGCCTACATGGAAACAGCAGTGAACGCTGATGAGCTGACCTTCCTCGCCAATCCGGGTGGCCGCTTGAGCGGGCGTATCCGCGTGCCGGGTGATAAGTCGATCTCTCATCGCTCGATCATGCTGGGTTCATTGGCTGACGGCGTAACCGAGGTCGAAGGTTTCCTTGAGGGTGAGGATGCCCTGGCGACCTTGCAGGCATTTCGCGACATGGGTGTGGTGATCGAGGGGCCGCATCACGGCCGCGTGACCATCCATGGTGTGGGTTTGCATGGCTTGAAGGCGGCGCCGGGGCCGATTTACCTCGGTAATTCCGGTACATCCATGCGTTTGCTTTCCGGGCTGCTGGCGGCGCAGAGCTTTGACAGCGTGTTGACCGGCGATGCGTCACTGTCCAAGCGTCCGATGAATCGTGTGGCCAAGCCGCTGCGGGAAATGGGCGCCGTGATCGAGACAGGGCCGGAAGGGCGTCCGCCGCTGACCATTCGTGGTGGCCAGGCGTTGAAGGGGTTGACCTACGCGTTGCCAATGGCCAGCGCCCAGGTCAAATCTGCCCTGTTGCTGGCCGGGTTATATGCCGAGGGCGAGACTGCGGTGACCGAGCCCGCACCGACCCGCGATCATACTGAGCGCATGCTGCGTGGGTTTGGTTATCCGGTTGTGGTGGAGGGCGCTACGGCGTCGGTGGAATCTGGCCATGCGTTGACGGCGACCCATATTGAAGTGCCGGGGGATATTTCCTCCGCGGCGTTTTTCCTGGTGGCTGCCTCGATCGCCGAGGGCTCAGAGTTGCTGCTGGAGCATGTCGGTATCAACCCGACGCGCACCGGCGTTATCGACATCCTGCGGCTGATGGGCGCGAATATCACCCTGGAAAATCAGCGCGAAGTCGGCGGTGAGCCGGTGGCGGATCTGCGCGTGCGTGCGGCGGCACTGAACGGGATCGAGATTCCTGAGGCCCTGGTCCCGTTGGCGATCGATGAGTTTCCGGTGCTATTCGTCGCGGCGGCCTGTGCCGAAGGGCGAACCGTATTGCGGGGTGCCGAAGAGCTGTGCGTGAAGGAATCCGATCGTATCCAGGTCATGGCCGATGGTCTGCTGGCGCTGGGAGTCAAGTGTGAAGCAACCGCCGATGGGCTTATCATTGATGGCGGCCTGATGGGTGGCGGTGAAGTCCATGCCCATGGTGATCACCGGATTGCCATGGCGTTCAGTGTGGCTTCCCTACGGGCAGCGGCGCCGATTCGTATCCGTGACTGCGCCAATGTTGCTACGTCTTTTCCGAATTTTCTTACACTGTGTGCCCAAGTCGGCATCCGTGTTGCCCAAGAGGCTCAATTGTGAATATCAAAGCACCGGTGATTACCATCGACGGGCCAAGCGGCTCGGGCAAAGGCACGATCGCCGGCATCCTGGCCAAGCGCCTGGGCTGGTGTCTGCTGGATTCCGGCGCGCTGTACCGCTTGCTGGCTTTTGCTGCACGCAATCATGGCGTTGACCTGACCAATGAAGAATCCCTGAAGCTGCTGGCGGCGCATCTTGATGTGCAGTTCGTCGGCGCGACGGAAGGCCATCCCCAGCGCATCATCCTTGAAGGGGACGATGTGACGGATGACCTGCGCAACGAACAAGTGGGTTCCTGGGCCTCTCAGGTAGCCGCGTTGCCGGCGGTACGTGATGCCTTGCTGCAGCGTCAGCGGGCGTTTCAAGAGCCGCCGGGCCTGGTGGCTGACGGTCGAGACATGGGCACCGTGGTGTTTCCCGAGGCGCCATTGAAGATTTTCCTGACTGCCAGCGCCGAGGAGCGTGCTCGCCGCCGCTACTTGCAGTTGAAGGGCAAAGTCGATGGTGTTAGTCTGTCGAGTCTGCTAGATGAGATCCGTGCACGTGATGAGCGTGATACCCAGCGTGCGGTAGCCCCGCTCAAGCCGGCGGCTGACGCCATACAGCTGGATTCTACGGAGTTGTCCATCGAGCAGGTGCTGGAACGCATCTTGAGTGAAATCGCCATTCGCGATATCGCCGGGTGATCAAGAAGGCCGCAGGGGACCAGTCATAGTCCTGCGGTGGCTTCTTTTAACTGAA